>CAYRFV010000021.1:0-32968 GCA_964423545.1 uncultured Anaerolineales bacterium
GCCGGCAACCTGGCGCCCGAGGGGGCGGTGGTCAAGAGCACGGCGATTGATCCGTCGGTGGTGGACGGCGACGGAGTCTATCGCAAGATCGGTCCGGCACGCGTCTTCACCGACGAACGCTCGGCCATCGCCGCGGTCAAGGGGCTGAACGCCAAGCCGATCGTTGCGGGCGACGTGCTGGTGCTCATGGGCCGCGGACCGTCGGGCACGGGCATGGAGGAGGTGTACCAGCTCACTGCCGCACTGCGCTGGCTGCCGTGGGGCAAGGACGTGACGCTGATCACCGATGCACGGTTCAGCGGGGTCAGCACGGGCGCATGCATCGGCCACGTGGGACCGGAGGCGCTCGCACGCGGTCCCCTCGGCCATGTGCGCGAGGGTGATACGATCCAGGTCATCATCAATCGGCTGGAGCTATCGGGCACCCTGGACCTGGTAGGGCATGACGGGCAACGCTACTCGCCTGAACAGGGCGCAGCCGTGCTGGCGGCCCGGCCGGTTCACCCCGACCTCGTCCCGGACCCGGAGCTGCCGGACGACACCCGGCTGTGGGCCGCGCTGCAAAACGCCAGCGGAGGCATCTGGGCCGGCGCAGTCTACGATGTGGACACGATCATCGGTCTGATCGAGGCAGGGCAGGCCTGCCGGCACAGCCATCGCTAACGCGCATCCCAGCCCGCCGGATTGCGTCTCCTCAGGGTGAGCACAATCCGGCGGGCGGCGTCACGATTCGGTCACACCCCTGTCAGCGCTTCGGTTTTCTCCGTCGTGAGCTCGAAGTTCATGCCCACCGCCGCCAGTTCTTTGAGCAGCCTGTTGAGCAGCGGGCCCGTAATCACGCGTTCCGGCGTCACCCAACCGGTCGCCTTCAAATCGCCGCGGCCGATCATGCGCGCCACGATGGCGCCGGTGAAGGCGGTGGTGCGCGCCATCGACGTGAAGTGGTTGACCGCGTCGTAGCGATCGACCATGTCGATCTTGTAGCGACGCAGCCGGCCGTCCTTCTCGCCGATGACCGCCACGCGGAAGACCGTAATGTCGCGGTCACCTTCTTCCAGCCGCACATGCGGATAGAGCAACGCGTCCAGCAGTTTCTTCGGAGCGACCTGGACGCCGTCCACGTCGATCGGCCGTTCGCTCAGCAGGCCAAGCTCCTTGAGCACGCTCACCTTGGCCGCATAGCCGGGCCAGCGCACCGTCTTCTGCGTTCCCGTCTTCAGCCCCTTCAAGGCCTCGATGTCGAGCAGCCACGGCATGAAATTCTCATGCCACGCCTCCAACTCACCCACGCCGGCATAGCTCGTCGGCTCGACGCCGGAGTAACGGGGCACGGTGCGCAGCACGCCGTTTTCGACCGTGTGGCCGTCGAACTCGCGCAGCGGCATTTGCCGGCCGCCGAAGACGATCTTGTAGCCCAGCGGCGGCGCAGGCTTCTCGGGAATACCCCCGCATTGGATGTGTAGCTCATCCACGCGATCCAGCTTCTCGGCCAGATAGCGCGCCATGATCTCGGTCAGTCCCGGCTCGACGCCGCAGCCCGGCACGACCAGCGTCCCGCCCGCCTTCACCTCGGCGATCAATCCCGGCGCATCAGCGTCGGTCGGCTGGCTCAGATCGACCAACGGCTTCCCCGCGGCAATTGCAGCACGCGTGGCCGCCGGAATGATCTGCTTGGAGAGCGCAGCCAGCACCACATCGAAGCCGGCCATCAGCCGGACGGTCGCCGGCGCATCGTTCAGATCGAGCTCGACGGTGGTGACCCTGTCGCCTCCTGGCTTACCGGCCAGTTTCCGCCGCGCCGCCGCCAGTTGCGCCGCACTCAGGTCGCACAGGCAAACCTCGGTGACCTGTGGATCGGAGAGAGCATTGAACGCTGCCGCGGGCCCCATCAGCCCGCTGCCCAACACGAGCATCTTCATGGCGCTTCCTCCACGGATCGAATCTCCGGCCGTCTTATACATCCGAACGGCTGCGGCGTCAAGGGGTCGCAGTCGATGTCTGCGTGCAGCTTCGAGCAATTGACAATCTCGCAAATGCCTTTATAATCGGGCCGTGTCGTTGGGTGCACAGCGACGGCAACGCGTCGCGGCGCACCGCGACGCGATCTGGAACCGAGACACACTGTCCGACCATCCACGCCTACCGTCTCGTTGGCTTCGATCCTCAGCAGATCAATACATCGTTGTAGTTGCCTGCTGGCCTACCTGTCGATCGCCACCCGTCGCGAGGGCGTGCAAGCCTCTTTGGGAGCCATGCATGGCGCGTTACATTCTCATGCGCTTGGCCGGACTGATCCCGGTGCTGCTGGTTCTCTCGATGATCACCTTTGCATTGATGCACGAGGTGCCGGGAGGGCCGTGGAAAGAAGGCCAGCGGCCCTTTTCCGAAGAACAACTCGCCGCCCTGAAAGCGCGCTATGGACTCGACAAACCGGTCTGGCAGCAGTACCTGACCTGGATCGCCGGCGTCGTCCGGCTCGACTTCGGCATGTCGTTCAAGCACCCGGATGAGAGCGTCATCGGTCTCATCGGCCGCACATGGCCGACCACCATGCACCTGGGGCTGATGGCGCTGTTTGTAGCGTTCGCAGTGGGCCTGCCGATGGGCATGATCGCCGCGCTGAAACAGAACACCTGGCTGGACTACTTCGTCACCCTCTTTTCGACTTTGGGCTTCGTCATGCCGCACTTCGTTTGGGGCATCGTCTTCATCCTTATCTTCGCATTGGCCTTGAAGTGGGTGCCGACTGGCGGCTGGGATTCACCGAGACAGTGGATACTGCCCGTGCTCGCCTACTCGCTGGCGGCGATCGCCACCGTGGCGCGCTACACGCGCGCCAGCGTCATCGAGGTGATCCGCGCCGATTACGTCCGCACGGCGCGCGCCAAGGGCCTCAACGAGCAGAAAATCATGCTGCGCCACGTCATGCGGAACGCCATGATCCCACTGCTCACAGTCTTCGGCCCCCTGGTGCCCGATCTGATTACCGGCTCCATTTTCATCGAAGCGATCTTCCGGATACCCGGCCTGGGCAAGTTCTGGGTGACGAGCACGTTCGATCGCGACTATCCGATGATCATCGGTCTGACGATGCTGTGGGCGGTGCTGATTGCGATCACTTACTTGATCACGGATGTGCTGTATGTCTTTCTCGATCCTCGGATACGTCTGAAATGAGGCGCTGGACCATCCGCCATGCCGACTGATCTGGACCGCAGCGATCTGCTCCTGGCGCCGGCTCCTGCAGAGGAGTATCGCGACCCCGGAGACCAGCGAGGTCTCACCCGCCAGCCTCGCAGCTTGGGACGCGACGCGGCGCGGCGTTTCACCAAGAACAAGCTCGCCATCGCGGGCATGGGGATCGTCGTCGTGCTGGTGATCATCGCCATTTTCGCCGACGACTGGTTCATTGCACTGCCGATGGGTCGGACCCCGAAGCCCTTGCTGGCGCGCACCACCTACAACAAAGGGTTTTTCGGGCCTGTCGGCGCGTTCCCCGGTCGCGACTACTGGATGGGCACCGATCTCAACGGCCGCGATCTGTACAGTCGCATCGTGTACGGGGCGCGCATCTCCCTCAGCATTGGCTTCCTGGCCACCCTGGTGGCCCTGGCGATCGGCATTCCCCTCGGCGCGGTGGCCGGCTTGCGGGGCGGGCGGTGGGATTTCCTTGTGATGCGGCTCGTCGACATCATGTCCGCCATCCCGACGCTGCTGTTTGCATTTCTGATCATGGCCCGGCTGGGCGCGGGTTTCTGGAACGTCATGCTGGCGATCGGCTTGACAAGCTGGATCAGCGTCTGTCGCCTGACGCGCGCCCAGTTCCTCTCGCTGCGGGAAAAGGAGTTCATTGAGGCGGAACACATGATCGGCGCGTCCTCCTGGCGCATCTTCCGGGTGCATCTGCTGCCCAATGCGATGGCGCCGATCATCATCGCTTTGACCTTTGCAATCCCTGTGGCCATCTTCGCTGAGGCATCGCTCAGCTTCCTCGGCGTGGGCATTAACCCCCCGATGCCCAGTTGGGGCCAGATGCTGGGCCGGGACGGCGTCACCAACATGACCTACTACTGGCACCTGGCGCTCTTTCCGGCGCTCATGATCGCATTGACGATGTTGGGATTCACGCTGATGGGTGACGGGTTGCGCGACGCCCTTGACCCCAAGATGATCAACGCAAAGTAATTCCGGCGCGCAGGAGGTGGGCCCTGCTGACCATCTTCGCTGAAGACTGTGCCATCGGAGGGGGAATCCGGCGGACAGACGCCCAAGATTCGGCCCAATACTAGGTCAAACTACTCTGGGAGGAGAGCACCATGAAAGGCAAGTTCGCGCGACCACTGTCTGTCCTGTTCCTGCTGTCGGTGATCGTGACGCTGGTGCTGGGCTGCACCGCGCCTGCGCCTGCACCCCAGCAGCCTGCACCCACCGCAGCGGCTGCCAAAGCAGCGGAGCCGACCAAGGCTGCCGTCGCAGAGCCGACCAAGGCGGCGGCTCAACCGACCGCCGCCCCGAAGGCCGAAGGGGGCGTCGTGAATCGCGCCGGTGTGAAGCTGCCGGCCGATGCCGCGCCGCTCGCCAAGCAGGTCATGCGCTATGCAGAGACGGAAGCCAAGTGGCTCACCTGGGACGCCAGCGTCTACGACGAGAATGTGGGCGATTACTTCGCATGGGCCGATTCCTGCCTGCGGCCCGACAAGAATTACGTGCCGCAGCCGAACATCTGCACCAAGTGGGAGACTTCGAAAGATGGCCTGACCTGGACCTTCACCTTGGATAAGAACAGAAAGTGGAGCGACGGCAAGCCGATCACGGCCGACGACTTCGTCTTCACCCTTCAGCGCTTCGCCAGGCCCGACTACGACTTCGAGTGGTTCTACAGCATGGCGAACATCGCCAACTGGGGCGATGTCGTAAGCGGCAAGAAGCCCGCGGACCAGCTCGGCGTCAAGAAGATCGACGACTACACCTTCTCGGTCACCACCGACCAGCCGACGCCGTACCTGGACAAGATCTTCGCCGATCTCTGGGTGGTTCCCAAGCACGTGGTGAAGGATCGGCTGAACGATGGCTCATGGGCCTTCGACAAGAACAACTGGGTCTTCGCCGGCCCCTACAAGCTAGAGTCGTGGGACAAGGGCAAGGGGATGGTGTTTGTCGCCAACGACAAGTACACCGGTCCCTTCCCGCCGCTGATGGACAAGATCGTCGTGACTTTCATGACGCCTGAAACGCGTTGGCCAGCCTACAAGAACAACGAGCTCGACGCCATCGGCGGCGGCTATCAGGCAGACCTGCCTCCTTCCGCCATGGCGGAGATCATGGCCAATCCGGAGCTGAAGAAGCAGCTCATCTCCTGGCCCAACTTCATGACCTACTATCTGTTCTTCGACACCTGGAACAAACCTTTCGACAACCTCAAGGTGCGCCAGGCATTCAGCCACGCCATCGATCGCGACAAGCTGATCAATGGCCCGCTGCAATACCAGGGGGTGGCAGCCTACACCATGAATCCGCCCGGCTTCCCCGGCGAGAGCGTGGACAAGCTGAAGAGCGTGCAGAACTACGACCCCAAACTGGCTGCCAAGCTGATGGAGGAAGCGGGATTTCCGGGCGGCAAGGGCTTCCCGAAGCAGACCCTCTATCTCCGCCAGGCCAATCCCGCCCAGGTGGCAGCAGCCGAAGCCATCGCCGGCATGTTGAAGGAAAATATCGGCGTGGATGTGCAGATCCAGAATCTGGACTACGGCATCTACACCGACAAGCTGCGTGCGCAGAAGAAGAACAAGTCCGGCGATTTCCTCTTCGCGATGGTGCCCTACGAGTTCGACTTCGTGGATGGCAGCAACATGCTCAGCCCGTGGGGCGGCTGCGAGAAGGGCGAAGTCACCGACAAATCGGCTGCACCGGGTCGCCACACCTGGTACAGCAAGGAGTTCAACAAGCTGCTGTGCGATGCCGGCGCGGTGATCGGCGACGAGGCCAAGCGCAATACGATGTACCAGCAGGCAGAGAAGATGCTGGTTGAGGACGTTGCGTTGGTGCCGATCTACCATCCGATCATGGCCGCTATGGTCAAGCCGAACATCAAGGGGCCGATGTTCGAGGCGGACAAGAACGGCACCCGCACGTGGCACCGCAACCGCTTCACCAGCCGTGAGTCGTTGATCTACCAGTCGACGGGGACGCGGTAGGACCCTCACCCTGACCCTCTCCCTTCCAGGGAGAGGGTAGCACGCTGCTCGCAACGGCTCCCCCTCTCCCCATGGGGAGAGGGCCGGGGTGAGGGACGCTCCGCCGGCTGCCACAGGAAACGCCCATGCAAATCCGTGACCTCTCACCCGACCTGGTTCTCACCGGGGCTCGCATCTACACACTGGACGCCCAGAACAGCGTGGCGCAAGCCGTTGCGATCAAGGATGGCCGGTTCGTCGCCGTCGGCGGCGATGCCGAGATCGCGGCTCTGGCGGGACCGGGGACCGAACGGCGGGCGCTCGCGGGTCGCGCCGTCATCCCCGGTCTCTTCGACGGCCACGTCCACATGATGGAGATCGGCGCCAAGCAGGCCGCAATCCGGCTGGACGAGTGCGAATCGCCGGAGGAGATGGCGGCGTTGGTGGCCGAGCGCGCCAGGCGGACCCCGCCGGGGGCGTGGATCATCGGTCAGGGCTGGAACGAGGGGAACTTCGCCGACCGCCGGCTGCCGACCCGCCATGACCTCGATCGCGCGACGACCGAGCACCCGGTGGTGCTGATGCGCTTCTTCAACACCGATGTCGTCAACAGCCTGGCGCTGCGGCTGGCTGGCGTGGATCGCAACACGCCCGATCCAGGCCAGGGCAAAATCGAGCGGGATCCCGACGGCGAGCCCAACGGTCTGCTGCGCGCGAGCGCCAAGGGGCTGGTGCAACGTCTCATCCCGCCGCCGACCCTCTCCGAGATGAGGCGCGCCATCGAGCTGGGGTGCCAGCAACTGCACCGTTTCGGCATCACCAGCGTCATCGAGCCGGGACTGAACGCCGAAGAGATGCGCGCCTACCAATCGCTCTACGGCGATGGCAGGTTGACCGTGCGGACCAGCGTGATGCCGAGCTGGCATGGATTCCTGCAGGAGGAATCCGAGACGCAGCTCGACTTTCGCGCTCGTGAGTCAGGCATCTACACCGGCCTGGGCGACGAATGGCTGCGCATCGGCGCGCTGAAGATGGCCATCGACGGCGGAACGACGCCCCACACCGCGTACATGTACGAGCCGTTCGAGGGCGAGACCGAAGTCATCAACTACAACCGCTTGAGCGTGGAGGACCTGCACCGCTTCTTTCGCACCGCCGATGAACTGGGTTGGGACGTGGGCATCCACTGCTGCGGCGACCGTGCGCAGGACCTGGCCGTGGATGCTTTCGTCGAGGCCGGACACGCCGCGGCCCGCCGCGATGCGCGACACAGCATCATCCATGCGTACTTTCCAACCGATCATGCGCTGGAGCGGATGGCGCAGGCGGGCATTGCGGCGGTCATCCAGCCGACCTTCATCTACTGGGAGGGAGATCTGCTCTTCAGGGACGTGGGCCCACGACGCGCCCATAACTACAAGCCCGCCCGGAAGTACCTGGACCGCGGCGTCCCCCTGGTTGCCAGCTCCGACGATCCCAGCACTGTGTCGGCCAATCCGTTCGTCGCCCTCTATGCGCTGGTCACGCGGAAGAACAAGCTGGGGCAGCTTGTCGCACCCCAGGAGGCGATCAGCAGGGTCGAGGCGCTGCGAGCGTACACGGCGGCAGGCACGCGACTCACGCGCGAGGAGCGCCTGAAGGGCGCGGTCGCGGTCGGTAAGCTGGCCGATCTTGCGGTTCTGGATCGCGACTATTTCGCCGTGCCCGAGGAGGAGATCAAGGACATCCAGGTGGAGATGGCGATGGTTGGAGGCAGGGTGATGTGGGAACAGTGAGGCCGAGGCGTGAAACGCGCGAGGTCCGGAAAGGAACCCGCGCAACACGTTTCACGCCTCGCGACCCCCTGCTCAGTCTGACAGACGATCCGACTCGTACACCCACTTCCCGCCCACCATCGTACCGACCACCTCTGTCTCCGTGATTGCCATCGGATCGACCGTGAAGATATCCTGGGACAGCACGACAAGATCGGCCAGTTTGCCCGGCGCGAGGCTGCCTTTGATCCTTTCCTCGCCACTGGCATATGCCGCGCCGGCGGTATAGGCAGAGACTGCTTCATCCACGGTCAGGCGTTGCGCGGGATACCATCCCTCGGGGCCAGGGGAGCCATCGGCGCGACGCCGGGTGACCGCCGCGTGGATGCCCATCATGACGCTCAGATCCTCGACGGGCGAATCAGAGCCGAATGCGAGCACTGCGCCGGCGTTCAACAGGCTGCGCCAGGCATAGGCGTGAGCACCACGCTCAGCCCAAAGCGCATCGGCGATCAACATGTCTTGCGTCGCGTGGATCGGCTGCATGGAGGCAATGACGCCGAGCGCGGCGAAGCGCGGAACGTCGTCGGGATGCACGATCTGCGCATGCTCGATACGGTGGCGGAGCCGGGGCTGTGCACGGCCGGCAGAGGAGAATGCGGCCGATTCGCTTCGGCGCGTTTCCGCAATTGCATCCAGCACTTCGCGATTGGCGCGGTCACCGATGGCATGCACGAACGAGGCGATGCCTGCACGGCTGGCCTTCATGATAACCTCGCGCAGGTGTTCAGGCGTTCCCATCGGGAGCCCGTAGTTGCCCGGATAGCCCTCGAACGGCTCCAGCATGTAGGCGGTGCGAGCCCCCAACGCGCCGTCGGAAAAGATTTTCACGCCGCCGATGCGCAGCCACTCATTGCCGAAACCGGAGCGGAGTCCCACCTGGATGGCCGCGTCGAGGTTCTCTTCTGGGATCTGCATCGTGATGCGCAGTTGGAGCTCACCCGCGGCCAGCAGCGCCTGGAACGCCTGGAACGCGCCTGCGCCTTCCATCGTGTGGACGCCGACCAATCCGGCGCGGTGCGCGTGCGGCATGGCCGCCTTGATCGCCGCCGTCGCCTCTGCCAGCGACGGTTCCTGGAACAGGCTGAAGACGATCTCCATCGCCGTATCTTTCAGGATGCCGGTGGGCTGCCCGGTGAGAGGATCCCGGTCTATTGCGCCGCCGGCCGGATCGGGGGTCGACGCGGTGATGCCGGCCAGTTCGAGCGCGCGCGTGTTTGCCCACCCGGCATGACCGCATTTGCGCCGGAGGAAGACCGGATGACCGGGCGCCACGCGATCCAGGTCCTGCCGCGTCGGGAAGGCGCCGGCTTCCAGACCACGACCGGCCCACAGGGTGTGATCCCAGCCCCTGCCCGTCAGCCACTGGCCGGCCGGCGACGCGGACGCACGGGCTGACACCAGGGCCAACGCCTCCTCCAACGCCGGCACGCCAGCCAGTTCGATCTCCTTCAGCCCGATGCCGTAGGAGAGAAAGTGCAGGTGGGAATCGGTGAAGCCGGGCGTCACGGTGCGGCCGCGCAGGTCGATTGTTTTACCTACCGGGGAGTGGAGCGCCCGGACGGCGTCGTTATCGCCCACGGCCGCCACGCGATCGCCGGCGATGGCGATGGCTTGGCCGCGCGGCGCAGCCGGATCCATCGTATGGATGTCACCGTTGTAGAGGATCAGATCAGCTTCCATGGGTTGCACCTCGTTCCTGTGAATCACAGCGGCCCGATTATAGCCGATGATGCGAGGAACCGACGAATGGCGATCAACACTCCGCGGTGGCTCGGCTCCCCAACCAGTTGGCTCGAGTTCAGCCGGGATAACCTGCTGCACAACCTTGCTCGCGTGCGCGGCCTGGTCGGCGGGACCAGGATCATGGCGGTGCTGAAGGCCAATGCCTATGGCGCCGGAGCACGGGAGATGGCCGGAGCTCTCGCTGCGGCAGGGGTGGGAATGTTCGGCGTTGCCACGGTGGCGGAAGGGGTCGCCCTGCGGCAGTGCGGCATCGCCGGCATGCTGCTCTGCCTGGCGTTTTTTACGCGCGATGAAGTCGAGGCGATCGTTGACCACGAGCTGACCCCCGCCGTCTTCACGCCGGAGGCAGCGCAGATGCTGGCGCGCTGCGGGCAGGCGCGCGGGCGCCGGATCAGTGTCTGGGTCAAGATCGACACCGGCCTGGGCAGGCTCGGCGTCCCGATCGCGGAGGCAGTGCACTTCGTGCGCGAGATCGGTCAGATGCCGTCCCTCAGGCTCGCCGGCCTCTTCAGCACCCTCACCGAGAACCCCGATCGCGATCCGATTCAGGTGCAGCGGCTGCTGGAGGTGCGTCGCGCCCTGCCGCAGGCGCCAGGGCCCGGCGGCTGCGAGACGCTCTTGAGCCTGGCATCGAGCAACGGCATCCTCTCTTTGCCGGCCAGCTACCTGGATGTCGTCCGCGCCGGCATCGTGCTGCACGGCCTGGAGCCGAGCGAGCCGGAGCGGATGGATGCCCGCCTGGTGGAACAGGCCGACCTGCGGCCGATCGCCACCTGGAAGACACGGGTCGTGCAGGAGAAAACGCACGCCGCCGGCGAGCAGGTCGGCTACGGATCGCGCCCCGCGCTGGCCACTGCCGCGCGGATGGCCACGCTCGCCATCGGTTGGGCGGACGGCTATCCCGCCGCGATGAGCCATGGCGGAGCCGTGCTGATCCGTGGTAGGCGTTGTCCGATCCTGAGCGTCAGCGCCAACAGCACCGTAGTCCGGGTCGTGGACGACGGCGCGGTCGACGCCGATGACGAGGTCGTGTTGCTCGGCAGCCAGGGCGACGCGTCCATCACGGCCTGGGAGATGGCTCGGATCAGCCGCGGCAGCGTGTACCGGCTGCTCGCCGCGGTCCCGGAGAGCGTCCCTCGCCGCTGGGGCTGATCGACTCCACCCATGGCAAAACGGCGAACTGGCATCTTGACAGCGCGTGGGAAGCGTGATACGATCAGGCTGAAACGTTTCGCAAGTCCTCGCATCCTTTCTGAAAGGCCGCCTGGATGGGCGAAGACAAGATCCGCCCGAACCTCAATGACGTGGCCCGGCAGGCTGGAGTCTCTCCGGCGACGGTGTCGCGCGTGCTGAATCAGACCGCCCCGGTCAGTGCAGGCGCGAGAGAGCGTGTGCTCGCCGCAGTCAACGACCTCGGCTACCAGGCATTGCATGCGAGTCCCGTCTTCGCCATCCGGCAAGACACGATCGCGCTGCTGATCCCCGACATCCTCAATTCGTACTTCACCGAGATTGTGCGCGGGGTCCAGGACGAGGCCAGTCTCAGCAACTACCTGCCGCTGATGCTCGATACTGCGGAAGATCCGGTGCGCGAGGCGGAGTGCCTGCGCACGTTGATCGGCCAGTCGATCAGCGGGATCATCGCTTGCGGCTCTCGGCTGCCGCTCGAAAGCCTGGCAACCATCCGCCGTCATCTCGACACACCGATGGTTGTCATCAACCACTGCGCGCAGCTCCCGAACGTCGGCTGCATCATGGTGGATCTGGAGACCGGGGTCTATCGCGCCACGCGCCATCTCCTCGATCTGGGTCATACGCGCATCGCATTTCTGCCCGGACCCGCCTCATCCGAGACATCGCAGCGCCGGCGCCATGGATTGGAGACCGCTCTGAGCGAAGCAGGCCTCTGTCTCCGCCCTGAATGGTGCCCGCCGAGTTTCCCCGACGTCGACGGCGGATTCCAGGCGATGAGTGCCGTGCTTGCCCTGCCGCCTGCGCAGCGGCCAACCGCGGTGATCACCCACAACGACCTCATGGCGTTGGGGGTGCTGCACGCCATCCGCGCACATCACCTGCGCGTGCCCGAAGACATATCGGTCATCGGCATCGACAACATCCACATGGCTGCCCACAGCAACCCACCGCTCACCACGCTCTCGCCGCCGAAACATCGCATGGGGCGCATGGCGATGCAGATGCTGAAACGCATGATCGCGGGCGCATCGCCGCCCGATCCGAGTTACACGCTTGTCGAGTGCCCACTCATCGTGCGCGAATCCACCGGACCTGCGCCGTACGTTAGCGGCAAAGGAACCGTCGACGAGACCATGACGGCTCACAGAAAGGAGTGATCTATGGCCAAGAAGATCCTGATGCTGGTCGGCGACTTCGTGGAGGACTATGAAGTCATGGTGCCGTTTCAGGCGCTGCTGATGGTCGGTTACACCGTTCATGCCGTGTGCCCCGACAAAAAGGCCGGGGAGAAGGTGCGGACAGCGGTGCATGACTTCGAAGGAGACCAGACCTACAGCGAGAAGCCGGGGCACAACTTCCTGCTCAACGCCACCTTTGCCGAGGTCAAGGCGGAGGAGTACGATGCGCTGGTCATCCCCGGGGGCCGCGCTCCGGAGTATATCCGCTTGAACGAGCGCGTGCTGGACATCGTGCGGCACTTCGCTGCCGCTGGCAAGCCCATCGCCGCGATCTGCCACGGTGCGCAGGTGCTGGCCGCGGCAGGCATCCTGAAAGGCCGGCATTGCAGCGCGTATCCGGCCGTCGGACCGGACGTCGGCAGCGCGGGCGGCGTCTATGTTTCACTGCCGGTGGATCAGGCGCATGTGGACGGCAAGCTGGTCACTGCACCGGCCTGGCCCGCGCATCCGGAATGGCTGGCGAAATTCCTGCAGGTGATGGGCGCCAAGATCGAGTTGTAAACGCCGGGATCAGCCTCACCATGCGTGAGCTCGCTGCACATCCCCAGATAGGAGGAGATATGAACCGTCGGAAATGGCTGACGCTCCTGAGCGTCCTCGTGATCCTGTCCTTCGTGTTGACGGCCTGCGGCGCGCCTGCGCCGACGGCCGCGCCGCAAGCCCCGGCCAAGGCCGAACCGACCAAAGCGCCGGAGCCGACCAAGGCGCCCGAACCCACCAAGGCTGCCGCCGCGGCCCCGGCTGCCACCAAGGCCCCGGAGCCGACCAAGGCCGCTGCCGCGCCGGCGGGCAAGTACACCGAAGCGCCGATGCTCGCCGAGCTGGTCAAGGCCGGCAAGCTGCCACCCGTCGAGCAGCGCGTGTCGGAGCAGCCGCTGGTCGTCAAGCCCGTCGAGGAAATCGGCCAGTACGGCGGCGTCTGGCGTCGCGCCTGGAAGGGCCCAGCCGACTTCCACGCCTACGGCCGCCTGAATTACGATCCGATCCTGCGCTGGCCGCGCAACCCGAAAGATCCCATCCAGCCCGGCCTGGCCTACAAATGGGAGTTCAGCCCCGACGGCAAGTCGCTCACTCTCCACTTCCGCAAGAACCTGAAGTGGTCAGACGGAAAGCCGTGGACCGTCGATGACATCATCTTCTGGTGGGAAGACATCGAGCTCAACACCGACCTGACCAAGGCGCCGCACGCCGAGTGGGTTGTGAATGGGAAGCCGATGACCCTCAAGAAGATCGACGACTCCACCATCCAGATGAACTTCGACGGCCCGAACGGCCTTGTCGAGCGCATGCTGGCGTTCCATGGCAATCAATGGCCGTTGAACTTCGAGCGCTTCGGTGCGTTCGCGCCCGCTCACTACCTGAAGCAGTTCCATCCGAAGTACAACAAGGACGTCAAGGACTACAAGCTGTTCAACGAGAAGGCGGACGACCTGAACCCCGAGCGGCCCGCCATGACGCCGTGGACCGTCAAGACCTACAAGCCCGGCGACGCCAAGCTGATCGCCGAGCGCAACCCGTACTACTGGAAGGTGGATGAAAAGGGGCAGCAGCTTCCGTATATCGACCAGATCGAGCTGACGCTGGTCGAGAACAACGACGCCGTCGCGGCCAAGGCGCTGGGCTGCGAGATCGACATGCAGTTCCGCAGCTTGGATCTGCGGAAATACCCGTTGTTCAAGGAAAACGAGAAGAAGTGCGACTATCGGACCTACCGCTGGCCTTCCGCACAAGGAACTGCCCTGGCGCTGTGGCCCAACCAGAGCTATGCGGACGATCCGGTGCTGCGCGACATCTTCCAGAACAAGGATTTCCGCATCGCGCTGTCGCACGCCATCGATCGCAAGAAGATCAACGCCGTGACCTACCTGGATCAGGGCGTCATCCGCTCCGAGATGGTGGTGCCCGATTCCGCCTTCTACGTGCCCGAAGTCGAGAATATCTACACGGACTACGATCCGAAGAAGGCCGCAGAACATCTCGACAAGGCGGGGCTTAAAATGGGGCCGGACGGCAAGACCCGCCTGCGCCCGGACGGCAAGCCGCTCGAGATCACCATCGAGACCGAACGCACCGGCGCCGAACTGGATGCCCTCCAACTGATCACCGAGAACTGGAACGCGGTCGGCGTCAAGACGGCGCTGAAGAGCATGACGCGCGACGCGTACTGGCCCCGCGCCACCGGCAACCAGGTGCAGATTTCTGTCTGGAGCACCGACCGCGGCCTGGAACCGTTCGTCGATCCGGTCTACATCTTCCCGTTCGATGAGCGGTCGTGGATGGCGCCTGCGTTCGGCGTCTGGTACAAGACGGGCGGCAAGGATGGCATTAAGCCGACTGGCAAGCTGGCCGAGGTGCAAGGACTCTTCGATCAGTTCAAGGTGACCATCGATCCCAACAAGCAGATCGAGCTGGGCAAGCAGATGGTCAAGATCGCTGTCGAAGAGCTCTGGACCATCCAGACCGTCGGCATGACACCTGCGCCCCTGGTCGTGAAGAACAACTTCCGCAACGTGCCGGAGAAGTTCACGCAGGACTGGATCATCATGGCGCCGGGCACGCTGGATCCGAGCCACTTCTTCTTCAAGAAGTGAGCGGCCGGGTAGACAAGTAGGCAAGGAGACAAGGCGTTCACCACAAAGACACGAAGACACCAGGCGCACAAAAGTCAGGCTTTCTTTGTGTCCTTCGTGACTTTGTGCCTTTGTGGTGAATCCCAGGGAGCCGACCATGCTCGCATTCATCGTTCGCCGTCTGTTAGCGATGATTCCGACCCTGTTCCTGGTCTCAGTATTGACCTTCATCATTATCCAGCTGCCGCCGGGCGACTTCATGTCGTCGCTGGCAGCGTTGGTGGGCAGCAGCGGTTCGAGCATGGATCAGGCGACCATCGACAACATGCGCCACCAGTACGGGTTGGATCAGCCCTTGCATGTCCAGTATCTCACGTGGATCACCGGCTTCATTCGTGGCGATTTCGGCTACTCCCTCGACTGGAAGCGGCCGGTTGCCGATCTGATCCTCGGCCGCCTGGCGATGACCGTGCTGCTGTCGCTGCTTTCCCTGACGATCATGTGGGCCATTGCCATCCCCATCGGCATCTATTCTGCAACGCATCAATACTCTCTCAGCGATAACCTGCTCTCTTTCTTCAGCTTCCTGGGGCTGTCGGTGCCGGAGTTTCTGCTGGCGCTGATCTATATGGCGGTCGGCATCTTCGCCTTTGGCGTCTCCGTGACCGGTCTCTTCTCATCGGACATGGAAAACGCGCCCTGGTCGCTCGCCAAGGCGCTCGATCTCGCCCGGCACCTGCTCGTTCCTGCGTTGATCCTCGGCGCAGCCGGCATCGCGCAGCTGATGCGCATCATGCGCGGCAGCATGCTGGAGGTGCTGGGCCAGCAGTACATCACCACAGCCCGCGCCAAAGGGCTGACCGAGCGCATAGTCACCAATAAGTACGCGGCGCGCGTCTCGATCAACCCGCTGATCAGCGTCATGGGCATGCAGTTGCCCGCGCTCATCTCCGGCGCCACCGTCTTGGGCATCGTGCTCTCGATGCCGACGATTGGGCCGATGTTTTACCGGGCGCTGACCAGCCAGGATATGTACCTGGCCGGCACGATTCTGCTCTTCCTCGCCCTGCTGTTGATGGTGGGCAACCTGCTGGCCGATATTGCGTTGGCCATCGCCGATCCGAGGATACGACTGGAATGAACGAGGATAGGCAGCAGAAGTCCGAGGTCGGGACGCCAAACGCCGCGGACGCTGTGGCGGAACAGTTCCTGACCAGTGAAACGCAGGTGACGCGCGCGGCCGACGAGAAGCGCTACGGCCTGTCGCAGTGGCAGCTGATGTGGCGCAAGTTCAAGCGCTCGCGCGCGGCGATCATCGGCGGCACGGTGGTCATCCTGTTCTACCTGATGATGCTCTTCGCCAACTTCATTGCGCCGTACGACGTCAACCATCGCTGGGTCGAGCTGATCTACGCGCCGCCGATGACCTTGCACATCGACGCGAACACCGGGCTCTACGTCTACGCGCTGGATCGGAAGGTCGACCTGGATACGTTGTTGACGACCTACAAGCCCGATCCGACGCGGAAGATTCCCATCCGCTTCTTCGTGCGCGGGGACGAATACAAGCTCTTCGGATTGATCACGACCGATCTGCATCTGTTCGGCGCGGAGAACCCCAAGGACGCGGTGTTCCTGTTCGGCGCCGACCGCCAGGGCCGCGACCAGCTCTCGCGCATCGTGATCGGCAGCCAGATGTCGCTGACGATCGGGCTCGTCGGCGTGTTCCTGAGCCTGATCATCGGCTCGGTGCTGGGGGTGGCCTCGGGCTACTACGGTGGCAGCGTCGACAATGTGATGCAGCGCATGATCGAGGTGATCCGCTCTTTTCCTTCCATCCCACTGTGGATGGCGCTAAGCGCGTCGCTGCCACAGCACTGGCCGCCGGAACGCGTCTATTTCGCGATTACGATCATCCTATCATTGATCGGTTGGACATGGCTGGCGCGCCAGTTGCGCGGCAAGGTGCTGTCGCTGCGCGAGGAGGAGTTCGTGCTGGCCGCGCAGCTCGCGGGCGCCGATGACCGCCGGATCATCTTTCGCCACCTGATCCCATCGGTGCTGGGACACATCATCGTCATCGCGACGCTGGCGATGCCCGGCATGATTCTGGCCGAGTCGGCGCTGTCGTTCCTCAACCTGGGGCTGCGTCCGCCGCTGGTGAGTTGGGGCGTGCTGCTCCAGGAAGCGCAGAACCTGGAAACCATCCGTCACTTTCCGTGGCTGTTGATGCCGGCGGTCTTCATCTCCGGCTCGGTGTTAGCCTTCAATTTCTTCGGCGACGGCCTGCGCGACGCGTCCGATCCGTATACGCGGTGAGGGATGTTCACCACCAAGACACGAAGACACCAAGGCTATCGATTACACACCTCTCTCAGAGCGAGAAGAGGAGATCGGCCGGGCCATTGTGGAGGCGGCAACCACGGTTCAACGTGCGCTTGGGCCTGGGCTGCTGGAGGGCGTGTATGAAGTCTGTTTCTGCCATGAACTGACCAAGCCAGGCTTCCAGATCCGGCAACAAGTGGTTGCACCGGTAGTTTATGACGGCCATGTGTTCGAGCCGGCTCTTCGACTCGATGTGTTGGTGGAAGAGTTGGTGATCTGCGTTCCGATCATTAAGCAAGGCATCAAGAGAATGATCATTTAGCCTTGGTGTCCTTCGAGTCTTTGTGTCTTCGTGGTAAGGTTACATTCGCACATGACCTCAGACAATCTATCTTTACTAGCCATCGAAAACCTCAAGACCTACTTCTACACCCCCGACGGCGTCGTGCGGGCGGTGGACGGCGTGACGCTGAGCCTTGCGCCGCGGGAGACGGTGGGGCTGGTGGGCGAATCGGGCTGCGGCAAGTCGGTGACCGCCTATTCCGTCTTGCGGCTGCTGCCGCTCAAGACCAGCCGGATCGTCGAAGGCTCGATCCGTTTCCGGCGCCGCGACGGCGAAAGCGTCGACCTTGCGCAAGTCGATCCGCGCGGCGATCTGATTCGGAGCGTGCGCGGCAACGAGATCGCCATGATCTTTCAGGAGCCGATGACCTCGCTCTCGCCAGTTCATACAGTCGGCAGTCAAATCATGGAAGCCGTGCAACTCCATCAGAATGTCAGCGAGGAGGAGGCCAGGAAGCGCACGATCGAGGTGCTGCGCCAGGTGGGCATCGCCAACCCGGAGCAGCGGATCCTGGAGTATCCGCACCAGTTTTCCGGCGGCATGCGCCAACGCGCCATGATCGCCATGGCGCTCTCGTGCAATCCATCGCTGCTCGTCGCCGACGAACCGACGACGGCCCTCGATGTGACGATCCAGGCACAGATCCTGGAGCTGATGAAGTCGCTCCAAGAGCAGTTTGCCATGTCGATCCTGATCATCACACACAACCTGGGCGTTGTGGCCGACATGGCGGACCGCGTCGCCGTGATGTACATGGGCAAGATCGTCGAGAGCGGGCCGGCGCGAGAGGTTTTCCATAATCCGCTCCATCCCTACACCGTCGGCCTCATGCAATCGGTGCCGAAGATGGGGCGCAATGTCAAGCAGCGACTCGTGCCCATTCCCGGCAGCGTGCCCGATCCGTTCTCGATCCCGCAGGGGTGCGCGTTCCTGCCGCGCTGTGCCGCTCCCAAGAAACCGGCATGCTCGGGGCCGGCCGATGTGCCGCTAACGGAAGCCGGGCCGGCGCATCAGGTGCGATGCACGCTGTACCAGTGAAGATGACCTCACCACCAAGACACAAAAACACCAAGACCACGAAGACTTTGATTCCGTTTTCTTGGACCCTCTGTGCCTTCGTGTCTTCGTGGTGAACCGATCTCTCAGCCATGCGACGAGCCAAGTGATGGATTCTGAAACACCAATTCTTCTCGAAGTCACCGATCTCAAGAAGCACTTCCCGATACAGAAGGGCGTGCTGAAGCGCGTTGTCGGCCAGGTGCGGGCCGTGGATGGCGTCAGTTTCACCATTCGCCAGGGGGAGACGTTGGGGCTGGTCGGCGAGTCGGGCTGCGGCAAGACCACGACGGGCCGGCTCATCCTGCGCGCCATCGATCCGACGGCGGGCCAGATTCGCTACCGTCGCGCCGGCCAGATGGTCGAGCTGACGCGGCTGTCGCGGCGCGAGATGAAATCGTTTCGACGCGAGATGCAGATCATCTTTCAGGACCCGTTCTCGTCCCTCAATCCCCGCATGACGGTGATGGAGATCATCGCCGAGCCGCTGATCATCCACCAGGCGGCCAACCCAGATCAGATCAAGGTGCGCGTGCGGGAGCTGTTGGAACAGGTCGGGATGCGCGTGCAGCACATGAATCGCTACCCTTACGCGTTCTCCGGCGGCCAGCGGCAGCGCATCGGGATCGCTCGGGCCCTTGCGCTCAACCCGAAGTTCATCGTCTGCGACGAGCCGGTGAGCGCCCTGGACGTTTCGATCCAGGCCCAGGTGCTCAACCTGCTGCACGATCTCCAGGAACAGCTGGGCCTCACGTATCTGTTCATCTCGCACGATCTGTCGGTCGTGGAGCACATCAGCGACCGGGTTGCAGTGATGTACCTGGGCGGCATCGTGGAGCTGGCGGCCGCCGAAGAGCTCTACGCCACGCCGCGCCACCCCTACACCGAGGCGCTCCTGTCAGCCGTGCCAAGCGCCGATCCAGACCAGAAGGTGCAGCGTATCCTGCTGCCCGGCGACGTGCCCAGTCCGAGCAATCCGCCGCCCGGCTGCAAGTTCCATCCGCGGTGCCGGTACGCCGATGAGCTCTGTAAGACCGCCGTCCCCGGGTGGCGCGAGGCATCGCCCGATCACTGGGTTTCCTGCCATCGCGCCGATGAGATCAAGCTGGCCGGCATCTCCGCCGTCTGAAGCTCTCCCGCCACGCAGGCGCGGCGCGCACAAACAGCATGGGGTATGGCGCGCACCCGCACCGCTCTATGCCTTCGGGTCGCTGTGATGGAAACACCGTGCGAAAGCACGTAAGGAGAATCGCATGAAGCTGATCGCCCAGGCCGAAAACGAGCCTGTCACCACCACGCCGGACGGCGCGCAACGTCGCATCCTGAGCTACGGCGGCAAGCTGCTGTTGGCGCAGTTCACCTTCCGCGCCGGCATGGCGTCATGGCATCACAGCCATCCTCACGAGCAGCTCGGCTATGTCGTCTCCGGCGAGATCGATTTCGTCATGGATGGGCAGGAGACGGTCCGGCTGACTGCCGGCGGCAGCTACTACGTTCCGCCCAGCGTGCCGCATCACATCGTCACGCACGCGCCGACGGTGCTGCTCGATGCGTTCACCCCGGTGCGCGAGGATTTCCTGGAATCCGCCGCGTGAGCAGGAGCGCCGCACGTCGCCCGCCGTCTCCTCGTCCCGGCGCCGTGATCCCTGCCACACTTTGAGGGAGGCTATGACCCAACTCAAGCAGCTTCTTGCCATCGACGCCCCGACTGAGGATCTGACCGAGTCGGTGCGCCGTTCGCCCGCCACACCGGTTGTGCGGGATCTGCTGCGTCAGGCGGCGCCGGATCTGACCAGCATCCCGCAGACCCCTTACACCCTCTATCGCCAATTCGAGCACACGGGCGAGCGCCGGCACTACGAGCGCGCCTACTTCACGAAGCGCGCGATGCTGACGCGCGCGGTGTTCGAGATGCTGTTGGGTGACGAGGCGAAGCGGGATGCCGTCCACGACCTGCTCTGGAGCATCTGCGAGGAGACGTCATGGGTCTTGCCTGCGCACGAAGAGCAAGGCCCCGATTACTGGGATCTCAAACCTTCGCCGCGGCAGCGGCCCCTTGGCGCACATACCGCACTCACGCGCGAGCCCGATGCCATCGACCTCTTCTGCGCCGAAACGGGGGCAAGCCTGGCGGAAACGGTGCATCTGCTCGGAGCTCGCCTGGCCCCGGAGGTCGTCCAACGTGTGCGCCAGGAGGTGCAAAGACGCATCTTCGGGCCCTACCTGGCGTACGGCCGCCAGCATTGGTGGCACCGGGGTGCTCTCAACTGGAACGGCGTCTGCAACGGGGCGATTGCGCTGGCCTTCCTGCGGCTGGAGCGCGATCCGCAGACGCTGGCCGAAGCGATCGCGCAGGCGTTGGAGGGCTTCGAAGCCTACATTGCCACCGGCTTCGAGCCGGATGGGGGCTCCATCGAGGGAATCGGCTACTGGAACTATGGTCTGATGTATTATGTCACGGTGGCCGAACTGCTGCGCGAGCGGACCGCGGGGCAGCTCGATCTGCTGGCGTCGCCGAGGCTCGCCGACATCGCACGCTACCCCCTGGCGGCGGCGCTCTCGCCGGGCCTCTATCTCAACTTCGGTGACGCCGAAGAGGCGACCTTCCTCTCATCCGGCATCGTCCAGCGCCTGGCGGAGCGCACCGGCGTGGCCGATCTGCCGGCGCTCGCCAACCCGCCTCAGCTGCCGAAGGGCCGCGGCGCCCCGACCGCCAAGCTCGCCATCGTGCTGCGTGATGCGGCATGGTGGGACGGCCAGCAGCGCCCCTTCCCGGCCGCCGCACGGGAAGACGCCTACTTGCCCGATTCGGGCGTGATCCGGCTCGTGGGGGAGACCTCCGACGGTCGCCCCGTTGCGCTCGCGGCCAAATCGGGACACAACGACGGCCATCACAGTCACACCGACATCGCCGCGTTCATCTATCACGCAGAGGGTGAAAGCCTGCTGTGCGATCCCGGTCGCGGGAAGTACAGCAAGGAGTACTTCCGCCTGCCGCGCTATCACAACATCTTCTGCAACTCGTTCGGGCATGGTGTGCCCGTCATCGGAGGGCGGCTCCAGGCGCCCGGCCCGGAATTCGGCGGTCGCAGGCAATTCCACGGTGCGATCATCGCGTGCGAAACCGGCCTGGATGAGAAATCGGTGGTCATTGACTTCCACCGCGCCTACGACATCCCAACGCTGAGCCTGGCCAGGCGCTCGTTGAAGCTGAATCCCAGGAACGGCGAGCTATTGCTGGAGGACCGCTTCGCCTTTGATGGCGAGGCGCTGCCGATCGAAGAAGCGTTCGTCACGTGGTTTCCGGTGCAGACCGAGGGCGCGACCTGCCGCGTGGTCGGCCAGCATTCAACCCTTGAGATGACGATCGAGGCGCCGGCGGGAGCCGTGTTTGCGGTTACTAGCCTGGGGGACGAGTGCCGGGCCAACGAACGGGATGGCGTGCTGAACCGGCTTGCGGTTGCGCTGCCCGCCACCGCGACGCAGTTTCGCGTGCGGAGCGCCGTTGCGGCGCGATAGCATGGCGACGCGACGCTCGCGCACTCCTCAGGTCGCCTCAGTGCGGCGATTTCAGGGGGGTGTATGAAGGCTTTTCAGTTGACCAATTTGACGACCAGACCGAACTGGATTATCATCGCAGCGTCTTGACCACCTTCAGTTGCTACAGGGTGAAGTGATCGACCCTGGCTAGAGCGCTGACCTTGCGGTTCGTGCTGCGATCGAGACCCCTGTCCTGAATGTGCTGCAACTGCCGGCTGCCCGTTGCGATCACCTGGCTTCCCCTTGACGTATCGGTTGCCCGACTCAGCTTCGGATAGCGGGCCAGGGAACGAATGCGACGCAGAGTCGAAGCTGTGGTCGGAGCGCCTCGTGCGCCGCTTCGCAGGAGCAAGACGAGCCTCATCCACTTCATCTTCCGGAAAGAGAACCGGCCGTCCGGTAACGGGGCCGGTCGGTGGCGTGATCGTTGAGGGAGGTGATGCGTACTGGCATGATTCGCCCCAGGGCAACGCGTTCCGATTCGCTCGTGCGCCCGTGTTTCTGGCGCAACACGTTCATCCAGCCAGGAGAGAAGAAAATGAGCAAGAAGAAGTTGACTCGACGCGACTTTGTGCGTCTTTCGGCAGCCGGATCGGCCGGGCTGCTGGCTGCGGCTTGTGCAGCGCCCACGCCGCAGGTCATCAAAGAAGTTGTCAAGGAGCAGGTCGAGGTCACGCGCGTCGTCCAGGTGGCGGGCACACCGAAGGTCGAAACCGTGATCCAGGAGAAAGAGAAGGTTGTCACGGCCACGCCCGCGCCCACAGCCAAGCCGGCGGCCGTCCAGACCATGGGCTTTCCTCGCAGTGAAACGGTGTTCGCCCAGCAGTTGACGGGCAAGAATGCCACCCCAAAGAACTTCAACTTCTGGGCCGGCTGGCGGCAGCAGGACCGGGGCATGCAGCAGGTGATGAACGAGTCGCTGTGGGTGGACGACTTCGAAAAAGGCGAGATCATCAACGCGCTGGCTTCGGCGCCGCCGACCTACAGCAAAGATTTCAAGACGATGACGATCAAGATCCGGCCGGGCGTCTTCTGGAGCGACGGCAAAGAGCTCACCGCCGACGATCTGGCATTCACCATCGAGTTCATCAAGAACGCCCCAGGCGCGTCGTACAACGCGAGCGTGGCGCGCCAGGTCGAGAGCGTCAAGGCGGTCGACAAGACCACGGTCGAGATTCTGCTCAAGCAGGGCAACCCGCGCTTCCACTTCGAGAATTTCAGCGACTTGTGGGGCAGCCTGTGGGTCATGCCCAAGCACGTCTTCGAGAAGTTCTATAAGGACGGCAAGGTGGACATGGATGCGTTCAACGCATTCGAGTACAACCCGCCGCTGAGCTCCGGCCCCTACAAGCTGCACAGCTTCGATCCGGCCGGCATGTGGACGGCCTGGGAGAAGCGCGCCGACTGGGCCAAGACCCCGACTGGCATGATCTTCGGCGAACCCAAGCCAAAGTACGTGGTGTTCGTGGACTATGGCGACTTCACGTCGCGCGTCATCGCGATGACGCGACACGATGTGGACATGATCGACCTGGACCTGCCCGCCATCCGCGCCGTCATGAAGGCCGACCCCTCGGCGCGCGGCTACTTCGAGAAACAGGACTTCCCGTGGATCCAGTCGAACCGGCATCCAGGCGTCGGCGGCGTCGTCTTCAACGTTCTGAAGCCACCGTTCAACAACCCGGACGTGCGCTGGGCCCTCACCCTGGCGATTGATCCCATCTCGTACAACATCACGGCGTACGATGGCGCTGCGGCCATGAACCCGCTGCCCATTGTAGTCAACGCGCCGCAGATGAAGAAGCCGTACATCGAGCCGTTGATGACATGGCTGGAGAAGGACTTCACCCTTGACCTGGGCGGCGGCGAGAAGTTCAGCCCGTGGGATCCCACCGCGCCCACCCGGCTCGTTGCCGAGGCGAAGAAGCGCGGCTTCAAGGTCAGCGAAGATCCTGCCTGGATCAAGGAGAACTTCGGCTACGGCTCGTGGAAGTACTCCCCCGAAGCGGCGACCAAGCTACTGAAAAAGGCCGGCTTCACCCAGGGCGCGGACAAGAAATGGAAGGGCCCCGATGGCCAGCCGTTCACCTTCTCGGTCTTCACGGACGGCACCCCGGGCCGGTGGACCTATCAAAACGCCCAGGCCGCGTACAACGAGTGGAAGAAGTTCGGACTCGATGTCAAGTTCGAGGTCGGCGATCCTGGCCAGCTGCGCTTCCGCATGGGCAACTTCGATGTCGGTGGAACGCAGACGCACGGCAGCAACTACCTGGAGAACGCAGACCTCTTCAGGACCTTCACGTCGTTCGACAGCGCCTACCTGGAGAAGGAGCTCGGCAAGCCTCACTTCGGCCATCCTTCCCGCTGGACTGATCCCCGCGTGGATGAAATCCTGAAGAAGATCCAGAGCAGCGATCCGAACGATTCGGCCACGCTTCAGCCCATCGGCCTGGAGCTTATCCAGCTCCACATCAAGAACCAGCCGGGCATTTCGGCCACCACGTCGCTTGATCCGTATGCGGTCTCCAGCTACTACTGGACCGGCTGGCCCAGTGCTGAGAACCACTTTACCGTGCCCTACCATCACTATCCCAACTTCAAGTATCTGTTGACCATGGTGAAGCCATCGGGAAAGTAAGGTAGGCGGATCGCCCCAACGGCGTCCCGTTCCCGCGAGATGGGAAACGGACGACGCCCATAGCAGCGCATCTCCGGGCGGCCTCATCGCCCGGAGATGCGCCATCAGCGGAGCACCCCAGTTCCGTGCGCGGGGACGGACGATGCGCACGGATCGCGCAAGGCTGAGACTGCTCAAGGCCGGGAGTGTACGCGGTCTCAAGCCAGATCCCGGTTCGCACCGGAGAGGGGGAAATGTGAGGTTCGTCAGGCGCTATCTCATCCCGCGGCTCATCCAGTATGTGCTGGTGACGGTGCTGGGAATCACGCTGATCTTCGTCCTGCCCCGCCTGATGCCCGTCGGACCGGTCGAGAAGATGATCGCCAACATCCAGGCGCGCGGCACCTACATGGACCCCAAAGCGGCCGAAGAGACGATCCGGGCGCTGAAGGAGATGTATGGGCTGGATAAGAGCCTGCCTGAGCAGTACGTCACGTTCTGGCGGCGTCTCTTCACCGGCGATTTCGGACCGTCGCTGGTGGCTTTCCCCACCCCGGTCAACGAGCTGATCGCCACCGCACTGCCCTGGACATTTGGATTGCTTCTCACCACGACGGTGATGGTCTTCATCATCGGGAATCTATCGGGGGGCCTTGCCGGGCACTTCAAACGGAGCAGGGCGCTGAAAGTGGTCGATGGTGCGGTCATGTTCCTGGCTCCGATGCCCTACTATATCGTCGCCCTCACCCTTATCATCCTGTTCGCTTACATCATTCCCATCTTCCCGATCGGGGGCGGCTACACGATCGGCGCCAAGATCGAGTTTTCCTGGCCGTTCATCAAGGACGTGCTGAGGCACGCGTTTCTGCCCGCTCTCTCGTTGATCCTGTTGGGGGTGGCGACCACGCATCAGATCATGCGGCTCATCGTGCAGGGGGTCAACGAAGAGGGGTATGTCCAATACGCCAAGATCGGGGCCGTCAAGGAGCGCACCATCTTCGGCCGCTACGTGATGCGGAACGCGATGATGCCGCAGATCACCCGCTTCGCCCTCGGCTTTGCGGCGTTGTTCAGCGGCGCCCTGATCACGGAGGTCGTCTTCGCCTATCCCGGACTGGGATCGCTGGCCTATCGCGCCATCCTCTCCTCCGACTACAATCTACTGATGGGCATCACCACTTTGTCGATCGTCGCGCTCACCACCAGCACTTTGATCATGGACCTTATCAATCCACTGATCGACCCCAGGATCAGGCTCACATGAGCGGGAAACCTGCCCTATGAAAACACTGCGAGCGCTCCTCAGAGATCGGCGCTTCGGCCTTGGCGCGGCCATCATGTCCGTGCTGCTGGCGCTGGCGCTGCTCTCGTTCTTTTCCCCCTACGATCCCACCGAGTGGCGCGTCGTGCCGCGCGACCGGCCTCCGTCCGCCGAGTATTGGCTGGGGACAAGCTCGCTGGGCCAGGACGTGTTCTGGGTGCTGACAACGGCCATCCGCAACTCCCTCCTGCTGGCAGTCCTCGCCGCCTCGATCTCGCGCGTCATTGCCCTGACGGTTGGCCTGGTGGCGGGCTACAGCGGCGGCGCCGTCGATCGCGTGCTCATGTTCGTCAACGATGGGTTCCTGGTGCTGCCGCTGCTGCTGATCTTCGTGCTGCTGGCGATGATCCTGAAGGATCAGCTGCATCTGTGGTCCATGGCTCTGCTCTTCGGCCTGATGGGCTGGGCGTTCGACTCCCGGCTGATCCGATCGCAGATCCTCAGCCTGCGGGAACGGGAGTTCACCTACACCGCCATTCTCTCCGGCAGCCCCACGCACAAACTCATCTTCAACGAGTACTTTCTCTTCGTCATCCCACTCACGATGGCCACCCTGATCGGCAACATGATCTGGGTGACCGGCCTCGAAGTGACGTTGGCGTATCTGGGCCTGACCGATGTGACGATCCCTACCCTGGGCACCATGCTTCACTTTGCCCTGAACTACCAGGCAGTGCTCCTCGGCCTGTACTGGTGGATTTTCGCGCCCATCGGCGCCGCGGTCGCCCTGTTTGTGTCTTTGTATCTGCTGTCGGTGAGCATCAGCGAGTATCTCGATCCCAGGGCCCGCATCCAGCGGGTGGGTGCAAGCTAAGGGGGCGGGCCATGTGGGTGGTCAAGGTGGAGCAACTGGAGTCGAATTACGTGCTGGACATGCTCGGCACCCAGAAGGTTGTCCATGCAGTCAACGGGGTCGATCTGGAGATCCAGGAAAACGAGGTCTATGGGATTGCCGGCGAAAGCGGCTGCGGAAAGACCACCCTGGTGAAGACCTTGTTCGGCGATGTCCAGCCGCCGCTCAGGCTGGTCGGGGGCAAGGTCTGGTATCGGGTCGGTGAGCAGGAGCTGGACCTCTTCTCCCTGAAGCCGGAGGAACGACGGGACTTGCGCTGGTCGTTCATCTCCTATGTTCCCCAGAGCTCGATGAGCAACCTCAACCCGGTCGTGAAGCTGAAGAGCACCTTCGGCGACTTCCTGGCGAGCCATGTGCCGCAGCAGGACAAGAAGACGGTGCTCGAGAGCGCCCGGCGCCATCTGATGGATCTGGGGCTGCCGCCGAATGTGCTGGAGGTCTATCCCCATCAGCTTTCGGGCGGGATGCGCCAGCGGGTCGTGATCGCCCTGGCGTCCTTCCTCTCTCCGCGAGCCGTGGTCACGGACGAGCCGGTGACCGCGTTGGACGTGGTGGTGCAGCGCGGGGTGCTGCAGCTCCTGAAGGAGGTGCAGGAACGGCAGCAGAACGCCCTGGTCATCGTGACGCACGATATGGGCGTCCTGGCCAATATTGCGGACCGGGTCGGCATCATGTACGCGGGAAAGATCATCGAAGAGGCGCCGGTCGACGCGATCTTCGAGCAGCCCAGGCACCCCTACACCCAGTATCTGATCCATTCCCTGCCGAAGTTCGGGGACAAGACGCCGCTGGAGAGTGCGCCCGGGGCGCCGCCATCGCTCGTGAACCTGCCGACCGGGTGCGCGTTTCACCCGCGCTGCAAGTACGGGATGCCGATCTGCCGGGAGGAAACGCCCGCATGCCGTGCTATCGGAGACCAGCATCGGGTGGCTTGCTGGCTGATGCAGGAGGCCGACCATCAACACCATTCTTGAGCTTCAGGATGTGAGTAAGGTCTTCCACATGGGCAGCATGCTCTCTCGGCTGAAGATCACGGCCGTGGACCATGTCTCCTGTCACGTGGGCGCGGGGGAGATCTTCGGGCTGGCCGGAGAAAGCGGGTGCGGCAAGAGCACCCTGGCGCGCATGATCCTGGGCTTCGAAGAGCCGACTTCGGGAGCGATCATCCACCGCGGGAAGAACGGGCAGCCGATCGTCGGGAAGCAGGTCTGGCGCACAGCCGGGGTGCAGGCCGTCTTCCAGAATCCGTTCGAGACCTTCAATCCCTTGCGACAGGTGGAGACCTACTTTTTCGAGTGCGTGCGCAACTATCGGCTCGCCAACAGTCAGGCGGAGGCGATCGCCCGGATCGACCGCGCGCTGCAGCTGGTGGGTCTGAACTATGAGACAATTGCCGGTCGGTACCCGGCTGAGTTCTCCGGCGGGCAGTTGCAGCGAGTCTCGATCGCCCGTTCGCTGCTGAGCGAGCCGTCTCTCCTGATCGCGGATGAGCCGGTTTCGATGGTCGACGCCTCGCTGCGCATGTCGATCATGAACCTGTTCAGAGAGCTCGTGGACACTCTGGGGCTGGGCGTCGTCTACATTACGCATGACCTGGCCACTGCCTACTACGTGTGCGACCGCATCGCCATCATGTTCCGCGGCAATATCGTGACGATGGGCAACGTGGAAAACGTGTTGATAGAGCCGAAACATCCCTACGTCAGACTCCTGCGGGAATGCATCCCCGACACGGACCCCAAGCAGCGCTGGACGACCAAGATACTGCTGGCGGAGAGCGACGTGGAGGAGTACGTGCGCGTAGGCTGCAAGTTCGCCGGCAGGTGCCCTCAGGCGATGGCGATCTGCAGGCGCGAAGCGCCCGAGGATTTCTCTGTCGACGGCGTCCTGACCAAGTGCCATCTGTATCGCGAACGGGCGACCTGAACCGCGTCGCCGTGCGAAGGGTGGAAGGGGAGATGCTTATGCATGACCGGGGTGGGATGACGGGCAGGGAACGGCTGATAGCCTCGCTGCGGGGCGAAGAAACAGACCACGTCTCGTGGGCCCCTCTGATCGATCCCTACTACACCGCCTGGCTGGCGGCGCAGGGCTACGGCGGCACAGAGGCGGCGCGAGGGGCGCTGGAAGACCGCGAAGGGCTTTGGGCGGAAGAGACGGACGCCCTCGATATTCCGTATGCCGTCCGTCTTGTCGGCGGAGATATCCTGGAACGTCATTCGCCCACGATCCGGGTGTTGGAGGACAGCCGCATCACCCGGCGCATCGAGACGCGAGGCAGCGAGAAGCTCGAAATCGTGGATACGCCGGTGGGATCTCTGAGGACCGAGCGCCGCTACAGCCGCGAGGGACACACGAGCTACATCAGCAAATACCCGATCTCGTCAGTCGAGGACGTCAAGGTGTTCCAGTACGTGATGGAGCACACGCACTACGAAGAAGATTTTGCTGGTTTCCGCGAGCGATTGCGCGTCATCGGCGACGACGGCATCCCGACCAGCGACGGCCCCCAGTCACCTATCCAGCACTTCTACATGTTCCTGTCTGGCGTCCAGGCTACCACCTACCTGCTGATCGATCATCCGGCAGCCCTGGCTGAGTGCTTCGCGGTGATGCACCAGAAGCATCTCGAGCAGTACCGCCTCGTGTGTGAGAGTCCGACCGACGTCGTGATCGACTACGAGAACACGTCTTCCACCGTGATGAGTCCCGCCTTCTACCGGCAGTACAGCGAAGGGTACATCAACGAGTACGCCGACATCTGTCATGCCGCAAACAAGCTGTTCATCACCCATATGTGCGGCAAGCTATCGGCCTTCACCCCCCAGTTGCGGCAAGGGCGCCAGGACGGCTTCGATTCGCTGTGCCCGCCAACCACGGGAGATATCTGGGCCAGCGAGGCCCGGACAGCTTGGGGCGCTGACAAGGTCCTCATCGGGGGCGTGGAACCGGCTGCGCTGGCGCGGATGGATGCAGCCGAAACGCGGGTCTATGCCACCCGCGTGCTCGATCAGATGCCGACGTTCCGCCGCTTCGTGCTCTCCACAGGCGATGCGACCCCTTACGGCACACCTGTCGAGAATCTCCGCGCGGTTGCGGAGGTTGTTGCAAGCTATCCGTGGAGATGAAACGCCAGATGAGCCGTTCACTCACCAGCAGGGAACGCATTCAGCGCATGTTGGAGCACCAAGACGCCGACCGGGCGCCGATTGTGGATCTGCCCTGGCACTCCACGATCGCCCGCTGGCGGCGCGAAGGTCTGCCCGCCGATGTGGATTGGGCCGAATACCTGGACGTGGACTGCGTCCGCCATATCCTGCCCGACAACAGCCCGCGCTTCCCCATGAAGCTGGTCGAGGCCACCGGCGAATACCGCATCTACACCACGCCGTGGGGCGCCACCCGCAAGGACTATTACGACAGTAGCGGCGCAATCGGCTACCTGGATTATGCGATCAAAGATCGCGCCGCTTGGGCCCAAGTGAAGGAGCGAATGCAGCCAAGCCGCGACCGCATCCCGTGGAGCCTGTTGGAGCGCGAATATCGGCGGTGGCAAGAGCGCGGCGACTGGGTGATGGGCTTGCTGTGGTTCGGTTTCGAGGTGACCTATTCCCACATGGTGGGGCCATCCCTCTTCACGGCCATGGCCGAAGACCCTGAGTGGGTGGTGGAAATGGTCGACACGATGCTCGATAGCAGCATCGCTCTCCTCGCGATGGTATGGGACGCGGGCTACCGGTTCGACGGCGTCATGTGGTACAACGACATGGGGTTCAAAGGCAAGCAGTTCATGTCGGTCCGGATGTATCGCGACCTCTTCAAGGCAGCCGACCACCGGGCCGCCGCATGGGCGCATGCAAAGGGGCTGCCGGTCTACTACCACTCTTGCGGCAACCTCGGACCCCTGGTGCCGGAGCTGATCGATGCCGGGGTGGATATGCTCAACCCGCTGGAAGTCAAGGCGGGGATGGATCCGCTGGCCCTGAAGGCTCGCTTCGGGGACAGGCTCGCCTTCCATGGCGGTCTCAACGCGCTGCTGTACGAGCAGCCTGAGCAAATGTGGGCCGAGATGCAGCGGGTCATACCGCCCATGAAGGCTGGGGGTGGCTACGTGATCGGCACCGACCACTCCGTGCCCGACAGCGTGAGCCTCGACATCTATCGCGAGTTCGTAGCTCGCGCCAAGGAACTGGGGCGGTACGACTAGCCGCACGCATCCCCTCCCCCGGCATCCCAACTCACAACCTATGGAGACCTATCATGATTGGAGACACCTGGCCATCTGAATTGCACGAGATCAGAGACGAGAAAACCGGCCGTCGCGTGCTCAAGCTGACATCCAGTGGCAACAACGTCCACCTCTACTTCACCGAGAACTCGTTCGACAGCCGGCGCAATGAGATCGTCTTCCTGTCGGACCGCGCATCGGGACAGGACCGGTTGCCGCACGATGACCCTCACTACAACCTGTTCCGCATGGACCTGGGCACGGGCGTCACGACCCAGCTCACCGACGAGGCGGATTCGGTGGGCAGCGTGACCAAGACGCCCGACAGCGCGCTTGTCGTTTACAAGACCGGCAATCAGATCAAGAAGCTGGATATGGGGAGCGGCGCGATCAGCCTGGTCTATGAGGAGATGGGCGCCTACAGCCTGGGCGCACCCTCGATTGCTCGCAACCGGCGCTACATCGCTTTCTGCCGCAACGAAAAGGTAGACGTGCCGCGCGGGCCGAACTACACCGGGTTCAAAGAGTCGTTCTACCTGATCAAGGATGGCCGCATCACCGTCGCCTACCTGGACGGCGCCGGTTGGTTCGATGCATTCAAGGACACGCACTGGGTCGGCCACTTCCAGTTCTGCCCGGATGACAGTACGATTGGCTCCTACTGCCATGAGGGGCCCTGGAACCTGGTCACGCAGCGCATCTGGCTGCTCGACTTCGCTTCGCGCGAGGCCAGGCCGTGTTTCCGCCAGGACGAGCAGGACTCGATCGGGCACGAGTTCTGGACGCAGGACGGCTACCTCTTCTTCGACAATCGCGGCCCCGGACATGACGGCACGATCACCTCCAGTCGCACCCAGGCGGTGGCGACCGACGTGCAGGTGAACCAGAATGCCATGATCCCCTTCGTCGGGCTGGCGGACCGCAATGGGAACACGGTCAAACGCATCGACATGCCGTTCTACTGCAACCACTATCATGCCAACCATGACAACAGCTTGCTGGTCGGTGACGATGTCGATGACCTGGTGTTGATCGACATCGCTACCGAGCCTGCCACACTTAAGGTGTTGTGCAACCACAAGACCTCATGGCACACTCAGAGCGCCCACTGTCACCCGACCTGGAGCTGGAGCGGTGACCGTGTCTTGTACGCGTCGGACTTCGGTGGTAAAGTGAATTTGTACATGCTCTGGCCGTTTGAGGCGTGAGACGTGAGGCGCGAAGCGCACGCCTCACACTGCACAGATCACGCATCACGTGACCGTGTTCCTCTGCGTGACCTGTTCGCAAAGGAGGTGATGTGTACAGACCGGCGCATAACAAACTTCGCTGATGGCCGTCATCTCACACACGCTAAGGAGGACTCCCATGAAACGTATCGTACGCTTTGCCCCGCACGCGCTGGCGCTAGTGCTGATGGCCAGCATGGCGCTGTCTGCCTGCGCGCCAGCGCCAGAGCCGGCGCAGCCGCAGGCGCCCGCCCCGGCCGCAACCGCCAAAGCGCCCGAAGCGACCAAGGCCGCATCCCCGTCCGACAAGCCTGTCACCCTGACGCTGTGGGGCGGCTTCCCGGAGATGGAGCCGTTCTACAAGTACGTCGCCGAGGCGTATAAGAAGGAGCACCCCAACGTCACCGTGGAGGTCTTGACCCATCCGCTGCGCGAGTTCGAGCAGAAGCTGTCGGCCACCATCCCGTCGGACACGGCCTCGGACATCATCGAAATCTCGATGTATGCCAATCAGAAGTTCATCGAGGCCGGGCTGATTCCTGAGCTGCCTGCAAACGTGAAGGCATTCATGGACGAGAAGGGACGCTACTCCGACTTCCTCCATGCGAACAACACCTACAAGGGCAAGAAATACGGCCTGCCGCTCTTCGTGGGAAGGACTGCGCTCTACTGGAACAAAGATATGTTCAAGGAGGCCGGACTTGACGGCCAGGGCGGCGAC
>CAYRFV010000022.1:0-32884 GCA_964423545.1 uncultured Anaerolineales bacterium
TGACGGTCGCTGTAACGTTCGACTCCAAATGAGCGCCGCGTGTCTGACGCGGCGGCATCGGACGTGATCGCCCACTTCATGCGCCGTGCTGGTCGTAGATCATCCTCTGCGACCGGCGCGGTGCCTTCGCGACTGCATGCTGATCACCTCGCCGTTCACTCGCGGCGCACCTCTACGATCACCCCGTCCTGCGCCCAATCGTACAGCAGCTTGGCGTTCTCGTTGGTCGTCAAGACGCAGCCGTAGGTGACGGGCTTGCCGATGCTATTGGTCCACAAGATCTGTGTGCCACCGCGTTTCGGGAACCCATGGAAGCCGTTCATGAAGTCCGAGGTCGGCACGGGCCGATAGAAACCGACGAACCACGGCATCCACAAGTCCCAGTTGTTGGCAAATGCGTTCGGATCGCGACCCTGCACCTGGAACACGCCAGGAGAGGTCGGGCTGGAGGGGATGCCAGTGCTGATCATCCAGTCCCACTTCAGCTTGCCGTCTTCGAACGCCTGAAGCTTCTGATCCTTGATGCTGACGACAATGCGCTTGTTTTCGACCGGAGGCAACGGGATCATCTCATCTTGCGAGGGGATCGTGATCTTCTGCCCGGAACGCAGGCTATCTCCCAGGCCGGGGTTGGCCTGCTGGATCCAAGGGTATGGGAGGCCGTAGTCCTCCGCGATGCTGGAGAGGGTTTCCCCGTACTTGACGGTGTGCAGCTTGGCCTCGTGGTAGACCCGCAGCTTGATGGGGTTCGGATCGCGCGGGCCGATGATGGCTTGCTTGATGGGCGGCAGCGTTTCCTGCGGGTTGACGTAACGTCCGGCACCGAGTGAAGCCGCCTTGCGCTGGACCAGCTCCTTCAGCCTGGCGTCGTCGACGACCCAGGTGCGGGTGATCGGCGTCTGCGGGTCTGCCTCCAGCGCCAGCACCCCACCGATCTCCTCCTCGACGATTTGCCAGCCGAGCTTCTGGTTGTTGATTGGATCGTAGAGCTGGATGCCAATGGGCGGCCCTGCCAGAAGTCGCCGGGCCTGTTCGGCGGCGGCGTCCACGTCGATCACTTGCGGCTGCAGCGGCACCACGGCAAGGTCGAGCCAGCCATCGGCCAGCACACGGTCGGCGTGTTGCTCCAGATCGGCCAGTCCACCGGCCAGATCGACCGCCTGCCCGACGGACGAAGGTGTGGTCTCCACGCGCGCGCCGGAGAGGCGAATCGTGGCGTCCTGGGCGGGCGTTTCGAGTGGCATCACCAGCGGGCGGAGGGCTGCCACGGCGACGCCCGGCTCCAATCGCCAGGCAGCCTCTATCGGCGCCGGGGGCGTTTGGCTGCGCAGCAGCTTGATCAGGCTGGCGGGCGTGCGGCCCTGGCTGTGGGCAAGCTGCACCATCGCATCGGTGTCGAGTCTATAGCCCAATTGGGTGATCGGCAGCGTCCAGGCATGGCCGCCGGTTCGTACGGTGATGGTCCTGGACTGCCAGTCGCGCAAGAGGATCAGTTTCGCCTCAGCGGGGGTCATGCCGCTCAGGTCGATCCCCATGGCCTGAACGCCGGGGAATATCGTATCGCTGCGGTACCAGAGAGCGGCGCCAGCAGCCAGTGTCAGCTCGCACAACAAGAGAAAAAGCGCCAGGGTCCAAACCAGGCTGTAACTGCGGCGGCGGGGCCGCCCTGATGGCTGTGTCATCCACGCTCCGAAAGGGTTCGGTTGATTCAGCACCGGTCTGCGCTGCGGCTGAATCGACAGCGGGCGTTGCGACCACTGATCGATACGCTCTTGGCTGGCGGAGTGCAGCGCCAATTATACCATATATCTCAGAAATGCATCATCGGACTTGACACACCGGGCAGGTCGACTATGCTAGGATGGATTCATCTCAGGAGGTGCGACTCGTGCATGACGGAGGCTGGTGGTCTTTCATCCGATACGACGAAAAGCAGGATCGACCGGAGGTCAGTTGGGCGCTGATCCGGCGTGCAGCCGCCTATGGCAGGCCCTATGCGGCCGGCATCCTGGTCGCGCTCGCCGCCATCCTGATCATCAGTATGCTGAACCTGATCCCACCGCTTCTCATCCGTTCCCTCATCGACGTCGCGATCCCTCAGTCGAACCTGCCACTTCTCATCGCGCTCTCGCTGGGCATGATCGCCGTCCCATTGGCGACCGGCCTCCTCGGCGTGCTGCAGCGCTATTTCAACGCGTCGATCGGCGAAGGGGTCATCTACGATCTGCGTGTTGCGCTCTTCACACACCTTCAGCGAATGTCGCTGCGCTTCTTCACCAACACTAAGACCGGCGAGCTGATGTCCCGACTGAACAACGACGTCGGCGGCGCGCAGCGGGCAGTGACGGGCACCATCGTCGATCTGGTGACCAACGTTGTCACCTTGACGATGACACTGGCAATAATGATCCGCCTGGAATGGCGGCTGACGCTCCTCGCCATTGCTGTGTTGCCGCTCTTTCTGATTCCAGCCCGGCTGCTGGGCCGGCGCGTGCGTGCCGTGGTGCGCGAGCAGATGACGCTGAACAGCGAGATGAACGCCATGATGAACGAGACACTCAACGTCAGCGGCGCGCTGCTGGTCAAGCTATTCGGCCGCATCGACGATGAATCGGATCGTTTCAGCCAGCGCGCCTGGCGCGTGCGTCATACAGGGATCAAGCAGGCGTTTCTCATGCGATGGTTCTTTCTCACAGTGAGCCTGGTGAGCGCGGTGGGGACGGCGCTGGTCTTCTTTGTTGGCGGCTTGCTGGTGATGAACAATGCCGGCTTCACCGTGGGCGCCATCGTTGCTTTCACCGCTTACCTGGGGATGCTCTACGGCCCGCTTTCCGCGCTGAGCAACGCGCGGCTCGATTTCGCCACCTCGATGGTCAGCTTTGAGCGTGTGTTCGAAGTGCTCGACCTGCCGGTCGAGATCCAGGAGCGGCGGCACGCGCAGCGACTCGCTGCCGTACAAGGGGAGGTCCGCTTCGATCGTGTCTCCTTCAGCTATCAACCCGGCGAGACCGCGCACGGCGCGCTGGCCGTGGGTCTGGCTGAGGTGAGCCGCTTCGGCTGGGGAGGAACGCGGGAGCCGCCTCCGCTGTCCCAGGAGGGCGGGAAGGTTGCCCGGCCGGGCGCAGCGCCTGTCCACGTTGGCGGGCCCACTGCTGCGCCGGAGCCGATGGCGCGCGACGCTGGTCCGCGTGATCAGGATGAAATCCGCTGGGCGCTGCGCGAGGTGTCCTTCACAGTCAAGCCAGGCCAGCTCGCCGCGCTGGTTGGACCGAGCGGGGCGGGCAAGACGACGATCACGTATCTGCTTCCCCGGCTATATGATCCGACGGAAGGATGCATCACGATCGACGGCCACGATCTGCGCGACCTCACACTGGACACCCTGGCCCAGCAGATCGGCATGGTGACGCAAGAAACCTATCTATTCAACGACTCCATCCGGGCGAACCTGATGTACGCCAGGTCGGGCGCCACCGAGGCCGAGATCGTGGCGGCCTGCCGGGCCGCCAACATCCATGATTTCATCGTGGGCCTGCCCGAGGGCTATGAGACGGTCGTCGGAAACCGCGGCTATCGTCTGTCGGGTGGTGAGAAACAGCGGATTGCGATCGCCCGCGTGATCCTCAAGGACCCGCGCATCCTGGTGCTGGACGAGGCCACTTCGTCGCTTGACAGCCGCTCCGAGGCGCTGATCCAGGAGGCGCTGCAACGCATCATGGTGGGCCGCACCAGCCTGGTCATCGCACACCGGCTCAGCACCATCCTGGCCGCCGATGTGATCCTGGTGCTCGATCGCGGCCGGCTGGTGGAATGGGGCGACCACGCCGGGTTGTTGGCGCAAGGCGGGTTGTATGCTAACCTATACGAGACGCAGTTCCGTCACGTGCCGGCCGATTCGTTGACGTCCGTGGCGCTCGAGTCTATTGATCCGTGATTCCCCATGTGGAGAATAGTATGAAGCCAAGAGAACGTTTCATCGCTGCCTTGGAGCGCCGAGCGCCGGCGCCGGGCACGCGCGTGCCCCACTTCGAGCTCGTCTTCTACTTGACGATGGAGGCCTTCGGCAAGGTGCACCCATCGCACCGCCATTATCGACAGTGGGATCAGATGGAGGAAAAGGAGCGCGAGCTCCATCGCAACGATATGGCCGACGTCTTCATCGCCACCGCCGAACGGTTCGAGCATGACGCCATTTTCATCCATCCCAATCCGGGCGACGTCGAAGAAACCATGCGCCTGATCGATCTGATCCGGGAGAAGTCGGGGGATCGCTACTTCATCATGCGACACGGCGACGCCACCTTCAGCATCCCCGATGGGGAACGCATGGCGGCGTTTTCCTATCGCCTGGTGGATGAGCCCGAGAAGGTGAAGGCCGAAGCGGAGCGGATGGTCGACGATGCGCTGGAGCGTGCGCAGCGCTACCGGGCCCATGCGGATCGGCGCGGCCTCGGGCTGGACGGCTTCGCGCTCTGCGCCGATTACTGTCTCAACACTGGCCCTTTCCTTAGTCCCCGGCAGTTTGCTGAGTTCGTCACCCCGTACCTCGCCCGCCTCACGAAGGGCTATCGCGATCTCGGCTTCTACGTGATCAAGCACACCGACGGCAACATCATGCCGATCATCGATCAGTTGGTGCAGACTCATCCGCATGCGCTGCACTCCATCGACCCGCAGGCCGGCGTGGACATCGCGGAGGTCAAGCGGCGTTACGGCGACCGGGTGTGCCTGATCGGCAATGTCAACTGCGGCAAGCTGGACACCGGCGCCGACGACGAGGTGATCGAGTCGGCGCGCTATGCGCTTGTGAGCGGCATGCCCGGCGGCGGATATATCTTCTCGACAAGCAACTGCATCTACACGGGGATGCGGCTCTCCCGCTATGAGCTCATGCTGGATGTGTGGCGCAAGGAAGGGGTATACCCTTGATCCGCAAGGCGCTCGGATCAGCCCTGGTTCCGATCTACGGGGAGCGCAGCGTCCGCGACGGGGGCCAGCTCGCTCGCTACGCGGCGGCGCTGGAAGCGTTCCAGGTGCAGTTCGGGCAAGGCGACGCTCGCTTGTTTCGCGCGCCGGGCCGCGTGAACCTGATCGGGGAGCATACCGACTACAGCCATGGCTACGTGATGCCCATGGCGCTCGACAAGGACATCGTCTTCGTCGCCCGGCCGCGCAGGGATGCACGGGTCAACCTGAGCAATATCGAGCCGGAGCGTTTCCCATCCCGGTCGTTCACGATCAGCGCCGAGATTCCGCGCAGCCCGCTGGGCGACTGGGCGAACTATGTCCAAGGCGCGGCGCAGGCCCTCCGCCGGGCAGCCGGCCATGATCTGGTCGGCGCCGATCTCCTCGCGGTCGGGCAGGCCCCGTGGGGCGTTCCCGCAGCCGCAGGGCTGAGCTCGTCTTCGGCGCTGACCGTTGTGGCTGCGCTTGCCCTTGCAACCCTCAACGGGATGGCGCTGTCGCGATTGGCGTTGGCGCAACTCTGTTCCGAAGCGGAATGGTACGTCGGCACGCGCGGCGGGATCATGGATCAGTTCATCTCGATTCTGGCAGAGCGAGATCGCGCGCTCCTGCTCGATTGCCGGCCGCAGCAGGCCGGCGACCCCGGTGAGTTGCGCTATGCGATGCGCCAAGTGCCGTTGCCGGCCGGTTATCGGGTGTTGATTCTCAACAGCGCGGTGCGTCGCGAGAAAACCAGATCGCTCTACAACGTGCGCGTGGCCGAGTGCCGCATCGGCGTGACGCTGCTCCGTCAGCGCTATCCCGGCATCACCCACCTGCGCGACGTTCCGGTTGAGGCGTTGGCGCTGCTGGACGAACTGCTTCCCGCGCACACGACGCGCATGGCTCTGGGCTCCGCGGGCCTGCTCGACGGAGCACTTGACTCGATGTTTGCCGACTACGGCTTAGCGGATGACCAGGTGTACTGCGTGCGCCCGCGTTGCCGCCACGTGCTCACGGAGAATGCGCGCGTCCTGGAAAGCGAGCACGCGCTGGCTGCGGGCGACGTGTCGCGCTTCGGCCACCTGATGAACGAGTCGCACTTCAGCATGAGTCGCGACTACGAGGCCAGCTGTCTGGAGGTCGACACCCTGGCCGCCCTGTGCCGAGAGTGCGCCGGCGTGGCCGGTTCGCGCGTCACTGGCGCAGGGTGGGGTGGTTGCGTCGTTACCCTGGTGCAGGATGGCTTCGAGTCGAACGTGCTGGAGCGCGTGATGCAGCGCTATCGCGAAGCAACCGGGCTGCCGGGAGAAGGCTTCATCTGCGCATCCGCGCCGGGCGCATCCGAAGTGCAGATCGGCGATCGATGACGATGCATTTCCCGAACTTGGGGGATTTCGGTCCGCAGGAAGGGCTTGTCCGGCTGCCGGCGTGCAGCGATGGCCGCTTCCGGCCAGGCGCGGGTGGAGTGGTCGCAGTGGCGGCAACCGCCGACACCAAGGTGGAGTTCATCGCGTTCGCCGATCACACACTGGCCCATGTCCGGTCGTCGCTGGGCTATCCGGCCTACTATCCGGTGCACCCTGTAGCGTTGGAGCGGCCGGTGCGCGCCGTGCTGATGGATCTGGACGGGACCAGCGTCCGCAGCGAACGCTTCTGGATCTGGATCATCGAGCAGACCATCGCCGGTCTGCTGCGGGATCGATCTTTCGAGCTCGAGGCGGCCGACCTGCCCTATGTCTCTGGGCACAGCGTCTCCGAGCACCTGCAGTATTGTATCCGCAAGTACTGTCCGGACCGGTCGGTGGAATCGGCGCGCGAGCTCTACTATCAGTACAGCCATCGCGAACTGCGGGCAGTCCTCGAAGGCGGTGGTCGGACCGACGCATTTGATCCTGCACCCGGTCTCAAGGAGTTTTTGCTGGCGTTGAAAGCCCGGCAGATCCGGCTCGCATTGGTGACATCCGGGCTCTACGAGAAAGCGGTTCCAGAGATCGTGGCGGCGTTTGCGGCCATGAAGTTGGGGCATCCGGCGGAGTTCTACGATGCGATCATCACTGCCGGCTTCCCGCTGCGCCGCGGTGAGATCGGCACGTTGGGTGAGCTCTCGCCGAAGCCGCATCCCTGGCTCTACGCTGAGGCGGCGCGGGTGGGGCTGGGCATAGCGTTCGAGGAGCGCAGTTCCGTGATCGGGATCGAGGATAGCGGCGCGGGCGTCTGCGCCATCCGGCTGGCCGGCTTCTCGCCGATCGGCATGGCCGGAGGCAATATTACCGAGAGCGGTGCGCGTGCGCTGTGCGCTTTCTACTGCGAGACGTTTTCCGAAGTGCTGGATGTGATCCGTTGAGGCGACGCAGCACTGCATGAGTGCGCCACTCATGACCATGTAGGGAGGGAAATGGGCCGCGCCAGGACTGGATCGTGGACGACTACTTCAACACGGGTCGACGCGTTACTTCGACGCATACCGCTGTTCTTGGTCATGGCAGGTCGGAAGGTCTCTTCTTCGGAGCGTATCTAGCACCATGATCTGTCGGTTCGCGCTCCGCACTCCGTCGGCGTGACGGGTGCGACCCTATGGGGCGGTCAGCCATTTTCTCACCACCTCCTCCAGCGTAGGCTGCCCGATCACCTGGAGCTCGTACCGTACGCGCTGGACCGGACGGTCGATCTTCACCACGCGCGCCAGATCGATCGGCGTGGCCGCGAGCACCAGATCGCACGGCGTCCGGCGGATGGTTTCCTCCAGATCGCGAACTTGCTCCTCGCCGTAGCCCATCGCCGGCAGCAGCGGGCCGATGTCGGGATAGCTTCGGAAGGTTCCCGCGATTGTCCCGACGACATAGGGCCGCGGATCGACGATTTGGGCTGCGCCGAAGCGGCGAGCCGCGACGATCCCCGCGCCGTAACGCATCTCGCCGTGCGTCAGCGTCGGGCCATCCTCGATCACCAACACACGTTTGCCGCGGATGGCGGCCGGGTCCGGCGCGAAGATCGGTGAGGCCGCCTCCACGATCACCGCGCCCGGGTTGACCGCTGCTGCGTTGTCTCGCACGATGCTGATCGGCTCGAGATCGGCGGTGTCCACTTTGTTGATGACGATGACATCCGCCATGCGGAAATTGGCTGCGCCCGGATAGTAGGTGCGTTCGTGGCCGGGACGGTGCGGATCGGCCACGACGATATGCAGATCGGGTCTGAAGAACGGCAGGTCGTTGTTGCCTCCGTCCCACAGGATCACATCGGCTTCAGCTTCGGCCTGGCGCAGGATCGCCTCGTAGTCGATGCCCGCATAGACCACGACCCCGCGGTCAAGGTGCGGTTCGTATTCCTCGCGCTCCTCGATGGTGCAGTGGTGCGTGTCGAGATCATCCCGGGTGGCCAAGCGCTGAACGCGCTGCCGGAGGAGGTCGCCGTAGGGCATCGGGTGGCGCACAGCCACGACCCTCTTGCCCATCGTCTGAAGCAGCCCAGCGACGTAGCGCGTGGTCTGCGACTTGCCGCAACCGGTGCGCACTGCGCAGACTGCAATGACCGGTTTGTTCGACCGCAGCAGCGTCGCCTTGGGGCCGAGGAGTCGAAAGTCGGCGCCCGCGGCCAGGGCAATGCTCGCTTTTTCCATCACAGCCTGGTGGCTGACGTCCGAGTAGGCGAAGATGACCTGGTCGATCTCCAGCGAGCGGATCAGCGAGGCCAGGTCGCTCTCCGGGTAGATCGGGATGCCCAGCGGATAGTGCGGACCCGCCAGTTGCGCCGGGTAGCGCCTCCCTTCGATGTTGGGGATCTGCGCAGCGGTGAAGGCGACGACCTCGACGCGGTCATCCCCTCGGAAGACCACATTGAAGTTATGAAAATCGCGGCCTGCGGCGCCCATGATGAGCACGCGTTGTGGCGACAAGGTAACCACTCCCCTGAGCTCGTTCCTCGATCCCTGAAGTTGGACGCCGATCGTGTCTAGCATGAGTGGCCGCGAAGCTGCCGCTCTCGCCCCGCAGGAGCCAGGTCTGACCGGCCGGCCTCGTCAGCTTCCGGTCTCCACCGCCGCAGGCTGGCTGCCTGCGCGGGGGTGATAGGTCAGGCGCGCAAAGAGGACGCCCAGGAAATAGAGACCCAGCAGCGGTCCCATAACCAGCGCCATGTTCAGGGGATCTACGGTCGGCGTGATGATGGCGGCCATGACCGCGATCGCAAGGAAGGCATAGCGCCACTGGCGCTGCATCGACTTTGGCGTCACGAGTCCGAGTCGCGCCAGCATCGCCATGATCAACGGCGTCTCGAAGGCGACGCCCATCCAGAGCATCACGCTCAAGACGAAGCTGAAATAAGCGCGCACGTTCCAGTTAGGCTTGGCAATCTCGCTGCCGAACGATGCCAGGTATTTCAGGGCGAAAGGCAGCATGACTATGTAGGCGAATGCTGCGCCGAGCAGGAAGAATATGAGGACGAGAGGAATGCCAAGCAACGCAAGACCGCGGTAGGCGGCCCTTTCGCTTGGGGTCTCCAGCGCCGGCTGGATGAACCTGAGGATCTGGTACAGCAGGATGGGCAGCGTCAACACGGCGGCAGTCCCGAAGATGACTTCGAAGGTGGACCACAGCATGTCGACTGGCGCCAGCACCACCAGCTGGATGTCCCCGGCCGGTCGCGTCAAGATCTCCAGGAGCCTGTTGGAGAATACGAAGGAAAGCACGGCCGCTCCGGCGAGTGTTCCGAGCACGATGAAGATGCGATGTCGCAGCTCGAGCAGGTGCTCCACGGCGCCGTACAGAATCTGCACCAGATCGTAGAGCGGGCTCTCACTCGTCTCCCAGGCGCGCCGCGCCTGCTCTATGGTCAAGGTCGGCAGTTCGTTTTGCTGGCGGCGGAAATTGGTGATCGACAGCCACAGCTGCTCGATGCCGGCCGGCAGCTTCGAAGGCCCCAACAGGGCGATGGCAGCGATGACGAGCAGGACGAGGCCAAAGATCCCGGTAAATGACATGCGTTAGTCCTGGGTAGCCGGCGCATCGGAGGGCGCGGCCACATCTCTGCCGGACGATGGAGACCATTCGGCGCCGGAAGTCCTGCGCGGCAAGGCGCGATGACGGATGCGCAGCGCGGCTGGTGCGGCGGCCTTGGAAGCCAAAGCCTCGATCGCGGCGCTGTCTGCCGCTGGCACATCTGCCGCCGGCGCGTCTGCTGCCGGCGCGTCTGCTGCTGGCGCGTCTGCTGCCGGCGCGTCTGCTGCTGGCACATCTGCCACTGGCGCAGAGGGCGGGACGGCGTGGGAGACCGCAACCGGCTCTTCCGATGCAGGAGGGGCAGGCAGCGGTGATTCCGAAGAAGCGGCAGGCGCTTGTGAAGCGGCAGACGCGTCTCGTGGGGGCAGAGCGTCCAGGTCGGCGGCCTGGGCTGCGGACTCCGCCGGTGCGAAGTCTGTCGGCGTCTCCTGTGCTGCCTCCGGGGATTCGGGCGCCGAGGCCGGCGCGTCCAGCTCTGCCGGCGCCGATTCGGCTGCCGCCGGCATCTTGTGCGCCAGTTCCGCCTCGGCGCTCCAGGCGACGTTTTGCGCCGAGTAAGGAATGGCGTTTCCGAATGCGTGCTGCATGGCGGCGGTCTCCGGGTCGAACGCCGCTTCGACCGGCGCCGCGGTCCCCACCGTGTCCTGCCTCTCACCGCCGGGCTCATCCGCCGCCAGCGCGCCATCCGCCGCCAGTGCGCCATCCGCGCCGCTGCCTGCCTCGACATCGCCGGGAGACGCGGCTGTCTGTGCCTCGGAACCGGCTTCTTCCGCGAGTTCGGCACTCGCGAGTTCGGCACTCGCGAGTTCGGCACTCGCGAGTTCGGCACTCGCGACTTGGGAGTCATCGGCGTTGGCGCCGGCTGGCGCTGCTGCGGGGAGCTGCGGCGGCTCTGCCAGTGTGTCGGGCGACTGGGCGTCCGCTGCGGACTCGGCTGCATCGCTTGTAGCTCTGTCGCTGGCAGCATACTGGCCCATGACGTAGCCCTCAATCGCCTTGCTCGGATTGGCCAACGCCTCGCGCGCGCCGGTGAGCGCGGTTCCGGCATCCTGGAACGGCTCAGCCAGTTCCTGCATCGGCTCTTTCAGCTCTTTGATCGGGCCTTCGATGGCCTGTCGCGTTTCGTCGATCTCGCGGGAAAACTCGCGCGTGGCCTTGCGCATTTCGCGCAACGAACCACCCAGCTTGGCGCCGATCTCGGGCAGTTTACCCGGGCCGAACACCAGGAGCGCCAGGATCAGGATGAGCATCAGTTCAAGTGGGCCGATGCCGAGAATATCCACAGTCAGTCCTTCACTGCCACCGGAGTGTCGGGGGGTGGGACCAGCGAAATCCTCTCATGCTCATGCTCGGTCATCGCCGAGCCCAGAACGCCATTGACGAATCGGAAGCTGCTATCGCTCCCGAAGAGCTTCGCGAGATCCACCGCCTCGTTGATCGCGACCTTGGCGGGCGTCTGGGTTTGCCCGCTCAGCTCGAAAAGCGCGATGCGCAGCACGTTGCGGTCGACGACCGCAATCTGGGCGACGGGCCAGGCCGGGGCATACCGTTGGATCAGAGCGTCGAGCTGCTCGCAGAACGTCACCACACCGCTCACCAGTTGCCGGAGGAAAGCCTCCCCTTCGGCCGGCAGGGGGGTGTCCTCCAGCCGGCAGGCAATGACATCGGAAGCAGTATGCCGGGTGGTATCCAATTCGTACAACGCCTGCAGGGCAAGGATGCGCGCCTGGCGATGTGTTTGCAAGCTGCTCCCCTCGAAAGCGATCAATTATCCTGGGTGGGCGGCAGAGTCGCCAGGGTCACCTCGTCGATGTACACATCGACCGACGACACAGTCATGCAGACCATCTCCTCGATGGCCCGCGTGATGCTGGCCTGCAGTGACTCGCCCAGTTTGAGCAGGTTGATGCCGTTTTCGGCGGCCAGGTGCACCTCGATCCGCACCCCCTGTTCCGTTACAGCGACGAAGACTCCGTCATCGGCGGCTCGGACCATGCTGCCCCTGCCGCGCACCTTGGGCGGCAAGGGCGCCAGTCGCGTCACCCCGCGCTGTTCGAGGGCCGTCTGGCGCACAATGGTGGTCAATACGTTCGGCGCAATGGTTACTTCGCCAAGCGGCTCGTCCATGCGGCTCTCCTATTGCATCACCAATCCCCCGTCCACACTGAGCACCTGGCCGGTGATGAAGCCTGCCCGGTCGTCGGCCAGGAACGCCACGGCATAGGCGATCTCCTCCGGTTTGGCAAAGCGTCCCAGCGGTGTGAGACTGATGATGGTGCGCTTCTGCTCTTCGTTCAGCACGTCGGTCAGGACAGTGGGCACGAAGCCCGGCGCGATGGCGTTGACGGTGACGCCGCGCGGCCCCACCTCCTTGGCCAGCGCTTTCGTGAAGCCGATCATGCCGGCCTTGGACGCCGAATAGTTGGTTTGTCCAGCCTGACCTGCCAGGCCCGAAACCGAGGTGATGTTAATGATACGCCCCGATCGCTGCTTCATCATCGGCCGGATGGCGGCCTTCGAGCAGTTGAAGGCGCTCTTCAGGTTTGTCTGAATGACCAGATCCCAGTCTGCCTCGGGCATCATCATGATGAGCATATCGCGCGTGGTGCCCGCGTTATTCACCAGGATGTCGAGGCGGCCAAAGCGATCGACCGTCTCCTTTACGAGGCGCTGCGCTTCGGCGTAGCTGCTCACGTCGGCGCGGATGGCGACGGCCTGACCGCCGGCCGCGGCGATCTCCGCAGCCACCGTCTCGGCCTGGGCCGCGCTGTCTCGATGGTTCAGCACGACCGCGGCGCCCTGCGCTGCGAGTTCTTTAGCGATCGCGGCGCCGATGCCGCGCGAACTACCGGTGATCACCGCGATTTTGCCCTGGAGCATGAGCCTGTCTCCCTGAAGTGCGTCATTCGCAAGCAGCCGGACAAGATGCCTGAGCCAGGCTGCGTATCACCTGTTACGCGTTCGCCACGTCCTCCGGCGTTGCCACATTGGCCGTCTCCGCATCCGGCGTGATCCGCTTCACCAACCCTGTCAACACCGAGCCCGGTCCGACCTCCAGAAAACGGGCGATGCCTGTGCGGCGCATCCCCTCGATCGAGGCAGTCCACAGCACCGAGGAAGTCAACTGGGCGACCAGCTCGGCCCGGATTTCATCGACGGAGGCCAGGGGTGCGGCGCGCACATTGCCGATGACGGTGGTCAGCGGCTGAGCAAACGGCGTGGCGGCCACGCGGGACGAGAATTCCTCCACGGCCGGGACCATCAGCGCGGAGTGCGCCGCAATGCTGACTGCGAGCGGCATGACGCGGCCGCCTGCGGCTTTCGCCAAAGCGGACGCAGCGGCCACTCCTGCCGGTCCGCCCGAGATCACAACCTGGCCAGGCGAATTGTAGTTGGCCACCTGCACCACGTCTGCCGATTCCTGCGCCGCTTGGGCGCAGATGCCTGCCACTTGTGCGTCATCCAGCCGCAAGATGGCGGCCATGCTGCCAGGGTGCTGCTGTCCGGCCATCGCCATCAACTCGCCGCGGGCGCGCGTCAGGCGCACGGCATCAGCGAAGCCGAGGGCTCCTGCTGCGACGAGTGCGCTGTACTCGCCCATGCTGTGGCCCGCCACTGCGGCCGGCCGCGGCAGGTCGGGACGCTGGGTCCTCAGAACGCGCAGCGCTGCGATGCTGGCAGTGAGGATGGCAGGTTGGGCGTTCTGGGTCGACGTCAGCGTATCGGTCGGCCCAGAAAAGCACAACTCCGAGAGCGGGAAGCCGAGAATGGCGTCCGCCTCAGCGAAGGTCTCGGCCGCAACGGGGAAGCGCTCCGCTAGCGCCTGCCCCATGCCGACCGTCTGAGACCCCTGGCCCGGAAAGAGCAAAGCAAGCTCGGCCATAGGTTTGATCACACGGCGTTGAGAAAAATGGAGGGGATGTGGGTCGAGCCCAAATCCCCTCAGCATGTCCACGGGTCGCCTACCGAAAGGCGACGGTCAACGCGACGAGCCGTTGGGCTGGCGAGCTACTTCTTCTCTTCCTTCAGCTCGACGAACGATTCGCCCTTGTAGGTGCCGCATTCCGGACAGACGCGATGCGGTTGGCGCAGCGCGCCGCACTTGGGACACCGCACCAGGTGTACAGCCGGCAGAGCATCATGGGCTCGCCTGCGATCGCGGCGACCCTTGGAAAGCTTACGTTTCGGATGAGGTGGCACTGCGTGACTCCTTACTTCGTTACTCGGCTTGGTTCAACAGGGCAGCCAGCCCGGCCCAACGCGGGTCGGGCTCCGGCGCACAGTGACAGTTGCCTTCGTTCAGATTCTGCCCGCACGTCGAGCAGAGGCCCCGGCAATCCTCCCGGCAAAGCGGGTGCATCGGCATGGCGACCAGGAGATCCTGGCGCAGCACCTCGCTCAAGTCGAGGATGTGGTGTTCGTCGATCCAGAGCGCTCGATCGTCTTCCTCAGGCTTGATTGCCTGGCCACTGATGATGTCGATAGTCGGTGTGAAGACCTCTTCAAGATCGATCGCGATCGGCACGCTGACCGGCTCCAGGCAGCGCGAACATGGCGCTGTCAACTCGGCGGTCAGATTCCCCCGCACCAGGATCCCATTGCCGGTGTGGATCAGTCGGACGCGGCCTGCGAGCTCCGGATGTTCTGTGCTCTCCGCCGAGACGAGTTCGAGAACGTCGGGCGCCAACTCATACACATCGGCGACCACGGCGGCGGATCGAGTCGCCCCGACCGCTTCCTTCAGCAACTGCGCGACGTTAAAGAACAGATTCTGATCCATGCGTTCCTGCCCGCGCAACATTGGGCGCGCCAATAAGGCGCCTGCGCGCCAGACGGCCATTATAGGTCAGAGGCATGGCGCTGTCAAGATTGGCCGCCACCGTCGGTTCGTTCAGCGCGATCCTGCCCCAGGACGCGCTGACCGGCCTGCACCTCGCGCAGCAAGCGCTGCAGCCGGGCTTCCAGGGCGCCGAGCTGGCCGACGATGTACTGATTCGTGTCAGTGCGCAACGCAACGGCGCGTTGCTCCGCCTCGGTCTGAATCTCCTTGGCGCGTTGGCGCGCCGCCTGGACAAGCGCCTGGTCATCGAGCCGCGCATTCACCTGTGTGCGCGCCTCATCGGCGATACGCTGCGCCTGGGCCCTGGCGTCGGCCAGGATGCGCTCGCGTTCCCCGGCAATCCGTTGGCTCATCTGAAGCTGATCAGGCACCGCTTCCCGCAGTTCCTGCAACACCTGGCGGAAGGTGGCTTCATCTATCAGCGCCTTGCCGCCCGGCACGTGGACGGCGCGCTGCAGCAGATTGTCCAGCTCGTCGATCAGGCTTTCCAGGTCCATGGTTCACCTCCTACGCGCTAATCGCGCGACGACATCAGCGGAGCAATGATCGGGTTGGCGCCGGCATGCCGGAGCTCAGCGGAACGCGCGCGCAGGGCCGCTTGCACCGGTTGGGGCGCCAGTCCGGCGATATCGCCGTCAAGGCGGGCGATTTCCTTGAGAATGGATGAGCTCAGATATGCGTACTCCAGGCTTGTCATCAGGCAAACGAATTCGATCTCAGCCGCGAGTTTCTTGTTTGTCAACGCCATCTGAAACTCGAATTCGAAGTCGGAGATCGCGCGCAGGCCCCGCACGATGGCCGAAGCCCCTACTTCGCGAGCGAACATCACCGTCAGGCCGTGATAGGTGACGATGTGCACGTTGCTCAGGTGGGCCAGCGCCGCCTCGGCCAGCTTCACGCGCTGCGCCGTGTCGAACATCAGCGACTTCGGCGAGGTATCGTAGACGCCGACCACCAGCTCGTCAAAGAGGGCAGCCGCGCGCGTGGCAATGTCGACGTGACCGTTATGAATGGGATCGAAGGTGCCGGGATAGAGGGCTCGAATCATGACTTTCTCTGTATTCAGGCCGGTTGGCCGGTGATCTCAGTCCCTCATGGAACGCGATAGGCTGGTGCGTTGCCCCCGAGTTCTCCGGAGCGCTGGCCGCCTGCCGGATGGCGTCAGCTCATGTCTGCGGCGCTGCTCCAGAACCTCGCAACCTGGTCTGCTAGAGAGCGATGCTCCGGCGCGGAGAGCTGTGGGTCCGCGCTGAAGAGCTGTTTGGCCGCGGCGCGCGCGCTCTCCAACGTGCGCAGGTCGGTCAGCCGCGCCGTCACGAGAGGCGGCAGGCCGCTTTGACGCGTCCCCAGGAAGTCGCCGGGCCCGCGCAGCTCCAGGTCGATCTGCGCCAGGGCAAAGCCGTCCGTGTTGCGTTCGAGCGCCTCCAGCCGCTGCACGCTTTCGCCTTCTTCGGCATCTGATAGCAGCAGGCAGTACGAAGCATGCTCGCCGCGTCCCACGCGGCCGCGGAACTGATGCAGTTGGGCCAGGCCGAAGCGTTCAGCGCCCTCAATCAAGATCACCGTCGCATTCGGCACGTCGATGCCGACCTCCACGACGCTGGTCGCGACCAGGACATCCAGTGCGCCGGCCGCGAAGGCGCGCATGACGGCGTCTTTTTCCTCGCTGCGCAGCCGGCCGTGCAACAAGCCCAGCCGCAGGCTCGGGAAGATCGTTTCTTGCAGACGGGCGTGCTCTTCCACAGCAGCCTTGGCTTCGCTGCGTTCCGACTCCTCGACCAGCGGATAGACGATGAACGCCTGCCGCCCCTCGGCCACCTGCCGGCGGATGAAACTGTAGGCGCGTTCGCGTTGGCTCGATGTCAGCCACTTGGTCTTGATCGGCGTTCGTCCCGCGGGCATCTCATCGATGACCGAGACGTCCAGGTCGCCGTAGATCGTCAATGCCAACGTGCGCGGGATCGGCGTGGCGCTCATCACCAGCATGTGCGGCTGGATGCCCTTGCTGCGCAGCGCGCCGCGCTGCTCGACGCCGAAGCGGTGCTGCTCATCGACCACGGCCACCGCAAGGTCTCGAAAGGCCACGTTGCCCTGGATCAGCGCGTGCGTGCCAACGGCAATATCGACATCGCCGGCCGCCAGCTCGGCCAGCGCGGTCTCGCGCTCTTGCCGCCGCATGTGGCCCGTAAACAGCGCGACGCGCACGGGCCGGTTTTCCACCGGATGCGCCAGGTTCGCGAACATGCGACCGAACGAGCGCGCATGCTGCTCGGCCAGGATCTCGGTGGGCGCCAGAATGGCGCCCTGCGCACCGTTGGCGACTGCGACCCAGAGCGCGGCAGCAGCAACCGCAGTCTTGCCGGAGCCGACGTCTCCTTGCAGCAGCCGGCTCATCGGCTGGGTGGCGCTGAGATCCGCCGCAATGTCGGCCAGGGACCGGCGCTGGGCGCCGGTCATCGCAAATGGCAGCGCCGCCGTGAACGGCGCCAGGATCGTCTCGTCGGCACGCAGACTCCGGGCAGGCTGCTGCCGGAAGCGGAGTCGTGCACCGAGGACCCCCAGTTGCAGCAGCAGGAATTCGTCGAAGCTCAACCGGCGATGCGCCGCGTGCAGCAAGTCCATGTTATCCGGGAAGTGAATCTGGGACAGCGCTTCGGCCAGGGGCATCAGATTGTGACTGCTGCGGATCTCCTCGGGCAGGAAATCGGGGATCTCGGCCGTCCAAGCTTCCACTGCCTTGCTCATCACTGTGCGCAGCCACTGGACGGTGATCCCCTCGGTGAGGGGATAGACGGGCGTCACCCTGCCGGTGTGTATCTGCTGGCGATCGAGCGGCTCGAACTCCGGGTTGCGCATCACATAATGGTCACGGTAGCGATCGATCTTGCCGCTGAAGGAGTAAGCGTGGCCTGCCCTCAGCCGGCGCTCGACATAAGGATTGAACCAGGTGATCTCGATCTCGCCCGTGCCGTCTCCGACGAGCGCCGTGAGCAGCCGGCGGTTCTCGCCGATGATGCGGCTGTTGATCTTCCAGACTGTGCCGATGACCGTCACTTCTTCGCCCCAGCGCAGCTTGTCGATGGTGCGCAGCTGGCTGTAATCATCGTAGCGCGTGGGCAGCAACAGCAGCAGATCATGGACGGTGTGGACACCGAGGCGCGCCAGCTTCTCGGCATAGTGCTGGCCTACGCCCGGCAGGCGCGTCACAGGTGAGTTCAGACCTAAGGCCGCTTCGTGCGTTTTGGCGGGTGCGGCGAGGGGTGGCGCACCGACGGCGTCTGATGGCCTGGGCTGCGCTGGCGAAGTCGCAGTGGGGATCGCCGCGGCCGGCGCAGATTCGGCTCGCGGTGGTTCGGCGGGCGTGGGCGCAGCAGCCGGCGCAGGCGCAACAGCCGGCGCAGAGCGCGCCGGCTTGCTGACAGCCGGTAGGATTCGCTCGCTACTGCGTTCTCTGCGCGGCTCCTGTCCCCCCGACTCCGCAGACGGTGCGGCCTCCGGTTGGGGCGCCTGGTCTGGAGTGGGGGGAGCAGTCTCAGGAACTGTGGATGCGACGCCGGCGACCGCAGGCGCCGGTCGTGCTGCCCCCGGTCGCGGCTGGACCGGCTGGGGCGCACGTTCCTCGGTCGCCAGGCTCGGCGCGACCTCGCGCACGCGGCGCAGAATCTCCTCGATGATCCGCTCGCGTGCGGCTGTATCCTCGACCACCGGGTAGCCGATCAGCAGAGAAATGATCTCGCTGATGTCAGCCGATTCCTGCGCCTCGGCGCGAGCGTCAGCCTCCCACCGGCTGGCGAACTTGTCCAGCCCGCCGATGACGGCCTTGTTGCGATAGCCGAGCTGTCGCTCCAGGCTCAACACCTTCAGCAGGCGCGCGAACGCGTTGTTCATCGGTCCCCTTCGTACACCATGATCCCGAGCGCCTTGGGTCCGATGTGGACAGCCAGCGATGGCCCGAAACCGATCACGGGGAATTCCCGGCCAGGGTACGCCAGCTCCAGCCGTTCGAGGAGCTGGGCCGCTTCGGTTTCAAAGCCATTTTGCAGTAGATACATCTGCTCGATATGCGAGAATTCGATGATAAAATCGTGGAGCTTATCGACGGCACGCTGATAGCTGCGCACCTTCTCGATGGGCAACAGATCGCCGTCTTCCATCGTCGAGATCGGCTTCAAGTTCAGCATCGTGCCCAGCGCGGTCTGCGCCGGGCCGAGCCGCCCCCAGGCCTCCAGGTACTGCAGCGAATCGGAGAAGAAAAGCGCGTACATGTGTGGCACCATGCCCCGCACGATGCGCACGACTTCGGCAAGTGGCGCACCGTCCGCGGCCGCGCGTGCTGCCGCCTCGACGATCAAACCCAGTCCCACCGAGGTGGTCAGCGTGTCGATCACGATAATGCGTTGCCGGCCCGCAAATGACTGGCTGGCGCGTTCGACGACTTGAGCGATATCATTGAGTGCGCCCGAGACATGGATGCAGACAATTTTGTCCGCGGTCTGCGTCAGGCGCTCGAAGGCGCGCCGGATCTGGCCGACCGAGGGTGCCTCCACGGCACATGATATCCCATTCTGCGTCATCTTGCGCAGAAAACCCTCATCGATGACATGAGCGCGTTCTGGATAGCTTTGATCACCGACGCGCACTGTCAGGGGCAATACTTCGATGCCCAGCTTCGCGGCCAGGTCGGAATCAGGCAGAAACACACTGCTGTCGGTGACGATTTTTACAGGTGCCACGAGTCCTCGCATGATGGGGTCGGCGCCGAAGCTGGCGGAGCGTGCTCAGGCGGCGCACATTCCCGTATTGGCCTTTGGCGGCGGCAGTCCGCGCCATGCAGCAGGCCGCGTCATTCGGCCGAGATGATGTAATGATAAAACGGCTGGCCGCCGCTGACGCTCTCTATCTCCTGATTGGGAAAGAGCCTGCTCAGTTCGGTGACCAGCGCAGCGGCTTCCTGGGCTGACACGGGCTGGCCGTAGTAGAGCGTGATGATCTCGCGGTCGGCGGCGGCCATCTGCTCCAGCAGCATTTTCACGACTGTAGCGCTGTCTGCGCCCTTGGCCGTCAGTTGATCATTCAGCAGGCCGATGACATCACCGGCGCGCACCTCAATGCCGTCGAAGCGGGCATCCTGCACGGCAACCGTCACCTCTCCCGTCTGCACGCTGCTGAGGGCCGCATTCATAGCATGGACATTGCGGGCCAAGTCCGCGTGAGGGTTAAGCGCCAGCAGGGCGCTGATGCCCTGCGGCACGCTCTTGCTCGGGACCACTGCCACCGACTTGCCGTTGGCGAGCGCCTGCGCCTGTTGGGCCGCCATCACGATGTTGCCGTTGTTGGGCAGAATGATCACCTGGTCCGTGGGCAATCCGATGATCGCCTGGTACAGATCCTGCGTGCTGGGGTTCATGGTCTGCCCGCCTGACACGATGATATGTGCACCCAGGCTGCGGAAGACTTCTGCCAGCCCCTTGCCCGGCGCGACCACGATCACGCCCGGACCGTCAATCGCTGCGGTCGGCGCGCGGTCCGGCTCGGGAGCGGCTGGAGCGACAGCGACTGACCTTGGAGCTGGCGCCGCGCTTTCGAAGCGCGGCGGGGTTGGATCGTAACCCGGTCGCATCTCCGGGAGATGCATGTCGTCCATGTTCTCCACGACGACATCCGTGACAAAGCCCAGACCAACTGCATAAGCCAGGGGTACGCCGGGGTTGGGCACATGAACGTGCACCTTGACCAGATGACGGTCTCCCTCCACCAGAGGACAGTCACCCATGGCAGCGATCTGAATGCGGATGGCATCGACGTCGAGATCGGCGCCTTCCACCAGGAATTGCACATCGAAGCCATGAACGAGGCTGGGGATCGGCCGGCGCCCTTTGGTCGGACGGATCAGCGAGGGAACGCTCACCACAGCTGACGCAGCGAGCGCATGGGCGGGAAGCTCCTCGCCTTGGAGCGAGCGGTGCATCCCTTCCAGGATGAAAAACAGCCCCTTGCCGCCGCTGTCGACCTTGTTGGCTTGCGCGAGCACGGGCAATAGCTTGGGAGTGTTGGCGACCGATTCATCGGCTGCGCGTCGCGTTTCGGCGAGGATGAAGCGCAGGTCGGGATTCTGCTGAGCGGCCTGTTCCGCAGCTGCGGCAGCTTCGCGCACGACGGTGAGTATGGTGCCTTCGACGGGGCGGTTGACCCCCTTGTAGGCGATCCGGCTGCCCTCGCTCAATGCTGCGGCGAAGCGCGGTCCGTTGATGACCGCCAGATCGTCCAGGCTGCGCGCGATGCCTCGCAGGATCTGGGAAAGAATGACGCCGGAGTTGCCGCGCGCGCCCATGAGCGCGCCGTGTGCGGCAGCCCGGGCGACCTCGCCGACGGTGTTGGCATTGGCCGTGGTAATCTCGCGCAGCGCCGATTTCATCGTCAGCAGCATGTTGGTGCCGGTGTCGCCGTCCGGCACGGGGAAGACATTGAGAGCGTTGACGATATCGTGGTGCGCGTCGAGCCATCTGAGGCCCGCGGCAAACAGATCACGAAGCCCAGGGCCGTCGAGTGCCGTGATTGCCGCGCCGGCTGATGGCGCCACGTCGGATGGGTGGGTGGCTCCGCCGTCTGTGGGGCGGACCCCGGCGGTATCGGCTGCTGCCAAACTAGTTTCCTCTCCGCTTTTGTCCCGATCGGTCAATCTGTATCATTCAGCATGCGCAATCCCTGGACGTGCACGTTCACCTGGGCAACGGGGATTCCGAGCACCTGCTCCAGACTATACTTGACGCTATTCATCACGCCATGGGCGACCTCCGAGATGCGCGTGCCGTACTGGACGACGACGTAGAGATCGACGATCACCGAACCGTTGCGCACACTGACATCCACGCCCCGGCCCCAACGGTCCGGCTGCAGCAGATCGGCAATGCCGCCCATGATGTTTTTGCTGGCCACACCGACCACGCCGTAGCAGCGCAGGACCGCGTCGCCGGCAACGGTGGCGATGGCACGCGGTGAAATCTCAATACGGCCCGAGTGGTTTTTTTCAGTCATGTTCCACCTCATATCAGGCGGCAGGCCGCCGCCGCGAACGCGTCATGCCCGGTTTTGCGAAAACGCTTCCCTTGTGCTAAGATGAACCTCGTTGTGGCCGGGCCCTCTTGGCTCGGTCATCCGTTTGTTATGACATCGAACGTTCGGGGGTGAATCAATGGCCAGGTGTGAAGTTTGCGGCAAGGGGCCGCAGTTCGGAAACAACGTCAGTCACTCCATGCGGCATACCAAGCGGCGCTTCAACGCGAACCTTCAGCGCATGCGAGTCACCTCGGATGGCGTCCAGAAGCGCATGTACATCTGTGCGAAGTGCTTGAAGACCCGCCAGAAGGTGTAGCGAAACGTCCAGCAGCAATGCGAAATCTCCTTCAGGCAGACCGCCGGCGGCAGCACCGCCGGCGGTCTGCTTTTCAAGCGGTCTGCTTTTCAAGCGGTCTGCTGACGTTGCTCGGCTTCGCTGGCGCGGGCTACTCGTGCGTTCTCGGCCGCTGCGCGCAACTCGCGGATGCCGATGGCTAAACCGTGTGAGTTGCGGAAAATGTTCGTTCCGGCCACGAGCACCGTCGCACCGGCAGCCGCCACCAGCGGAGCAGTCACCGCATCGATTCCCCCATCCACCTCAATATCAACGACGCGACCGGCGATGGCAAGCATCTCGGCAAGTCGCGCGATCTTGTCCGTCATGGTCGGGATGTAGCTCTGTCCGCCGAAGCCCGGATTCACCGTCATCACCAGCACCTGGTCGACGTAAGGCACGATTTCGCGCACAGTCTCCAGCGATGTCGCCGGGTTGAGCGTGACGCCCGGCTTCGCGCCCAGATCCCGAATCGCCTGGACAGTGCGGTGCAGGTGAGGACAGGTCTCTACGTGCACCGTCAGAATATCGGCGCCGGCTTTGACGAAGTCGATCAGGTAGCGGTCAGGCGCTTCGATCATCAAATGGACGTCCAGCGGCAGCCGGGTCGTCTTGCGCAGGGCGGCCACGACCGGCGGGCCAATGGTGATGTTGGGCACAAAGTGGCCGTCCATCACGTCCACGTGGATGTAGTCGGCGCCTGCAGCTTCGGCAGCGCGCACCGCTGCACCCAGCTCGGCGAAATCGGCGGCGAGGATGGACGGCGCGATCTTGACCAAAGCGGTGCTCCTACGCGTCACGTGCAACGCATGATTCGGCGCGTTGCACGTGATTATGGCGACTTCCCGGACTACGAGCGCATTCCGTTCGACTCTCGGACGTGCCCAATGATACACCTGTACGGGCAAAAAGGCAAAGGCAGCCGACGTACGCCGATGGGATGTCGGCCGGCGCCAGGCGGAAAGGGAGCACGGGCGCCCACGCACCTGCTTGGGTTCGTTCTTTGTCGGCCGGGCGGCGCCTTCCTCTCATGCGACGCGTCACCTGTCTGACGCTATGCGGCGCCGCAGCTGCCCGCAGCCGGCGTCGATGTCGATGCCGCGGCGCATCCGAACGGTGGCCGGCGTCCCGTTCGCTTCCAGGACCCGCTGAAAGACGGCGGCCGCCTCCGCGGTGGCGGGCTGATACGGAGATTCGGCCACGGGATTGAGCGGGATCAGGTTAACGTGGCACAGCACCCCACGAAGCAGGGATGCCAGTTGACGCGCCAGGGCCGGTGTATCGTTGACGCCGCCCATCAGCGCATACTCGAAGGTGACGCGGCGATGGGTGCGCGCAATGTACTCCCTGACGGCGGCCATCACCTCGGTGATGGGAAAGCGATGGTTGATGGGGACGAGCTGAACGCGCAGATCGTCGTTGGGCGCGTGCAGGCTGACAGCCAGGTTGACCTGCAGCGGCTCTTCGGCCATCTTTCGGATGCCCTGCGGCAGTCCGACCGTTGACAGGGTGATGTGGCGTGCGCCCAGCCCGAACGCAGCCGGATCGGTGATTCGTCGCAGCGCGGCCCAGGTGCGGTCGTAGTTCGCGAGCGGCTCCCCCATGCCCATCACCACGATGTTGGTCAGACGCAGACTCGGCGGAGCGCCGGGGGCAGCGAGCGCCGGGCGTCCTTCGTCTTCCGTCTTGCCGCCTCCCTTGCTCGCCAGCCATCGCGCTGCCACAAGCGCCTGCGCCACGATTTCGCCGGCAGCCAGGTTGCGCGCCAGCCCTGCCTGGCCCGTGGCGCAGAAGACGCAGCCCATCGCGCAGCCGGCCTGCGTGCTGATGCAGACCGTGTTGCGATCGTCGTATCGCATCAGCACGGTCTCGATGGTGACGCCGTCCGGCAGGCGGAACAACCATTTGACCGTCTGGCCGTCGCTCGACCGCTGCTCATACACCTGCTCCAGCGGATCGACCCGCGTCTCGGCGGCCAGGCGCGCGCGCAGTTCCTTCGGCAGGTCGGTCATCGCCGCCGGGTCGCCAGCCAGCCGCTTGTAGACCCAGTCCCACACCTGACTGGCGCGGTAGCGCGGCTGAGCCCAGGCAGCCAGCAGTTGCGCCAGGCCGTCCCGGTCGAGCTCGAGCAGCGAGACAGGAGCGGTCTCGGCCATCATCTACGACCGTGACGACCGTGACAGTGCTTGTACTTCCTGCCGCTGCCGCAAGGACAGGGCTCATTCCGGCCGACCTTGCGCTGACCAGGCTCCCGTGTTGGGCGCGCTGCTGGTGGGGTGGCGAGCGACGCGCCGGGGTGCTCGGGCGCCGGCGGCGGAAGGATGCCCTGGTGCAGATCGGCCAGAGCTTCTTCGGCGCTCTTGAGCACAGCCAACCGATCGGCCGGCGGCAGCGCGCCTCTCGGGGCCGAGTCCTTCACGTGCTCCCAACAGCGGATAGCCTCCGGAATATCGCCGCGCACACCGGCGAGCTGCGCCAGTCCGATCCAGGCCTCGACCGCAACGGCATCGAAGTGCAGCGCCTGGCTGTATTCAGCTTCAGCCTGGCCGTGACGGCCGAGAAACCGATAAAGGTTGCCGAGACCGGTATGGAGGGCGGCGTCTTCGGGCTGGCGTGCCAGCTCGTTCTGATAGCGCTCGATCGCCTCTAGGGGGTGCATCGGTCCCCAACGCGTGGTGAAAGTGATGAGTGTCACCTGCTGATCGTCGCGCAGGGCGGTCCCCATACCTGGAAACCGGCGTGCCATCAGGCTTGCAGCCACCCTGATGTGCCCCATCGTGCCCAGCTCATACTGATCTACAGCGCCGCACTTGGGGCAAACCACCTGCTGCGGGATGATGAGCGGATCGTACCTGTTCCTCGCGTCGTCATCTTCGCGGGTCCCCATTTCGTAGTAGACCCGGCGAAAAATGTGCTCGCGTTCCCGTTCGCACACCTTGCACTTCAAGATCAGCCGCACACCTGAACTCTCGCGCGGCTTCGAAGGGCTGCTGAAGTCGACCGGCGGCCGCATGCCGAACGCGCGCTCGACATCCTCCAGCGAGATAACCTGCCCGTCCACGCGATCTTCGACGTAGGCCAGGCGAATCGTCTCGTACGCGCTCATCGCTTTCAGTTCTGCCAGATCAGCGATGACGAAGGTGGTGACCATCTCCTCATCGTGATTGGCGTCGGCTGTGGAACGGTCCAGGAATGCGACCAGAAACGCAATGATCTCCGCCCGAACGGCAGGATGCGCCTGCGCGATGGCCATCAGCGCGTTCGACGCCACACCGCGGGCCTCGTGATCCTGTTCTCGATCTGTCAGATATGCCTGGAGAATCGGGATGGCTGCGGGTCCGATGGCGGCATAGACTGCTGACAGCTCGTCTCTGATCCAGTCATCGTCTGTATCGAGACAAGCAGTCAGCGGACCGGCAGCCTCGATCGGGCCAAGGACGCCGAGCACCTTGAGCGCATGATAGGGCGCCCAGACTGCCGCATCATCCTGGTCGCGTTCGTTCAGGTCTTCGTCGCGGACCATGCGGACCAGGTCAGGCACATACTCCTTCAGCCGTTCGGCAGGCAGGCGGTAATCGGCATCCTTCTTGGCCGCGCCCAAGGAGAACAGCTCCGCCAGCGCTGCCGGATAGCGCGCCAGCGCTGGATCACTACTCGGTACCCTACGAAGGTGCTCTGCCATGCCTGACCTCTTCGGGAGCGTGCTGGGGATCAGATGCATGCATGATAGCACCAAAGCGCGGCCGGCACAAGGCTTCGGGCCAGATCGCGCTCGCGGCGCCCGCTTGCCGCCGTTCTTACCTCTGTCTTTCGTCTTTCGCGCCGCGGTGTTATAATCCCGCCAGAGATTTCACACTGGAGCCTTGCCTGTGCCATCGATCCGCCCGTATCCTTTCACTGCCATTGTGGGGCAGGAGCGCATGAAACGCGCCCTGATCCTGAACGCCATCAGCAACGCCATCGGCGGGGTGCTGATTCGCGGCGAGCGCGGCACCGCCAAATCGACCGCGGCGCGCGCGCTGGCGGCGCTCCTGCCCGAGATCGAAGTGGTGGCCGATTGCCCCTTCGGCTGCGCTCCCAGCGGCCTCGATTCGTTGTGCGACAACTGCCGCGATCGCCTGGCCGCCGGCGAGAAGCTGCCGACCGCACCGCGACGCACGCGCTTCGTCGATCTGCCGGTCAGCGCGACCGAGGACCGCGTCGTCGGCACCCTCGACATCGAAAAGGCGATCCAGCATGGCGAACGCCACTTCGAGCCCGGTGTGCTGGCCGCTGCCAATCGCGGCCTGCTCTACGTCGACGAAGTCAACTTGCTCGACGACCATGTCGTCGATCTCCTGCTGGATTCGGCGGCGATGGGTGTCAATGTCGTCGAGCGGGAGGGCATCAGCTTCAGCCATCCCGCCCGCTTCATGCTCGTGGGCACGATGAATCCCGAGGAGGGGGATCTGCGCCCGCAGCTCCTGGATCGCTTTGCCCTATGCGTGGATATGCACGGCATCCACGACCCGAGGCAGCGCGTCGCCATCGTCGAGCGCCGCGTGGCCTACGAATCGGATCCCGAAGGCTTCTACCAGGAGTGGGAGCCGCGAGAGGCGCAGCTCTCGCTGGAGATCGCGGCCGCGCGCGACCGGCTGGCGCAGGTGGCGCACACGCAGCGCGATCTCTTCACCATTGCGCAGCTCACGACATCCTTCAAGGTGGATGGTCACCGGGCCGACATCGTCATTCTGAAGACGGCTCGCGCGCATGCGGCCTGGCAGGGCCGCCTCGCCATCCTCGAACAGGATATCCTGCTGGCTGCTGAGCTGGCGCTGCCGCATCGCCTCAAGCGCCAGCCGTTCGAGGAGGCCGCGCTGGACGCCGGTCAGCTCGAAGACCGGCTGAAGAAGGCGCGCGCCGAAGCGCCGGCCGAGTCGCCGCCTCCCTCCCCGGCCGAGTCGCAGCAGACGTCGGCCAGCGTAAAAAAAGCACCGGGCCGCTAACCGAACAGCCCGAGACGCCTGCCTCGGCTAGCGGCACTCCAGTCGATGAAGGGTCGGCCCATTCGCCGGGCAGCGGCCCACAACCTCAGAAACCGGTGAAGATCGGCGCAGACTTCCAGGCCAAGCGCCTCGATACGCCCCTGGACAAGCTGACGCGCAAGGCGGCCGGCAAGCGCAGCGTCACACTGACACAGCGCAAGCGCGGTCGCTACGTGCGGGCCAAGCCGATGCAGGGCCGGCCCGAGGATCTCGCTTTCGATGCGACGATCCGCACCGCAGCGCCGTTCCAGCGCCGGCGCCTGGCCGAACGCGCCCAACGCCGGGTCGCGTTTGTGGTCAAGCGCCATGATATGCAGAAGAAGGTGCGCGTGCGCCGGGCGTCGAACCTGGTCCTTTTTGTTGTGGATGCATCGTGGAGCATGGCTGCAGCCGAGCGCATGGAGGCCACGAAGGGCGCCATTATCTCGCTGCTGCATGATGCCTATCAGCGGCGGGATCAGGTGGGTCTGGTGGTATTCCAGCGCGAGGAAGCGCGTGTCGTGCTCCCGCCCACCTCCAGCGTCGAGTTGGCCCAGCGCGCTTTGCGCGACATCCCGGTCGGCGGCAAGACGCCGCTCTCCGCCGGACTGCTCACCGCATATCGTGTGTGCACGTTGGCCCAGCGTCGCGATCCGGAGACCAAGCCGCTGATCATCATCCTGACCGATGGCGCGGGAAACGTCTCTGTCACCGGCCTGCCGCCGCAAGAGGAAGCCGGCCGCATGGCGCGCATGATCCATGACAGCCATCTGCGCACGATCGTCGTCAACATGGAGCATCCCGCATTCGATCGTGGCCTGGCGCAGCAGCTCGCCACCGCGCTTGGCGGTCCGTGCTACGCGCTGCCGGAGCTCAGGGCAGAGGCCCTGGTGAAGACGGTGAAGAGCGAGCTGGGGAGCAGCGCCGAGGAGCGGCGGAGCTGAGCCCGGCGCTGGGCGCGGGGAAAGACCGGGGCGGATAAGCCGGTGAGGGAAGATGCCTCGCGACTGACGCAGCTCGTTTCACGCGTCACGTGGCGCAGCTCGCGACAGTCGATCGCTGACCTCTCGCTCCTCGGCGTCACGGCCGTCTGGGGCGCGACCTTCGTCATGGTCAAGGACGCTGTGGCGAGCTTTCCGGTCTTCAGCTTCATGGCGCTGCGGTTCCTCTTTGCGACCTGGGTTCTGCTGCCATTCATCGTGGCGCGACGCGCGAATGACGCAGCGCAGGGGTGCAGCAGCGCCGGGGTGCGCGGGCAGCCACGCTGCCTCGCAACCCATGCCTCTCGCGCTGCGCTGCTCCGCTTCCTCTGGCCGCCACTGCTCGTAGGCATCGCGCTCTTCGCAGGCTTCGCATTTCAGACCGCGGGCCTGCGCCTCACCACTCCGGCCAAGGCAGGCTTCATCACCGGGCTGTCGGTCGTGATCGTGCCTGTGGCCTCGGTGCTGCTTCTCAGGGGACAGGCCCCGAAACGCCGTGCCTGGGCTGGCGTGGGGCTGGCGGTCACCGGGCTGGCGCTGCTGTCGCTCCAGCATGGTTTGGCAGTCTCAGCCGGCGACCTGTTGGTGTTCGGCTGCGCGCTGGCCTTCGCTGCGCAGATCCTGCTGACCGGACGCTTCGCCCCAGGAGTCGATCCGCTGGCGCTGACCTTCGGTCAAATCGTCGTGGTCATGCTGCTGAGTGGCATCGCTGCCTGGCTGTTCGAGGGACGCGCTGAGGGCGGTCTGATTTCGCTGCTGGAGCGTCTGGACGGCCAGGTGCTGTTCGCCGCCGCGTTCACCGGCCTGTTCGCCACGGCGCTGGCATTCGGCGTCCAGACGGTGGCGCAGCGCTTCACTTCCTCCACGCACACCGCCCTGATCTTTGCTGCCGAACCGGTCTTTGCTGCGCTCTTCAGTTTTCTCTTGATCGGTGAGGTGCTGGGGCCACGACAACTGCTGGGCTGCGGGCTGATCCTGGCCGGGATGGTTGCGGCGGAGATGGGCAAAGATAAGTGATCGGCCGCCAGGTCAGCGCCGTTGGTTGCCTGGGGGACAAAGACCGGCCGGCCTCGCCATCATTGCTCTCTCCGAGTCGCAAGAAACGTGAGCGCCCATGGCCCTGCCGCCATGGGCGCCCACTCCTGTGTCGCCACTGTGGTGCCGCAATCGCCTCCAATCGATCAGGCAAGGTTGGAGGATGGTGATCGGGAGTCTATCTGATGTGCGGTTCGCCCAGCACGCGCTGAGCGCCGGCGGCGTCCCCCGCGCCCGACACGGGGGCCTCGAACTCGACTCTGGGCGCAACTGCGGCCGGGTCATCGTTCGGCGCGCCGTCCTCTGTCGCGCTGGAGGGGCTGGCCTGGAACGCGACATCGTCGATGAAAAGGTTGCTGTTCATGGAGCCGTCGGTCTCCGCCCTGATCTGTATCCAGACCGATTGTCCCACATAGGCCCCCAGATTGACCACGCGCTTGACCCATCCACCGGTGCTGGCCGAACTGCAGAGGTCGTACACGCTGACCACAGTGCTGTTGACAAGGACCCCGCCGAAGTCGAAGCCGCACGAATCCGTCGAAGCAATCCAGTGCCAGTATCCCAGGTAAGGTAGGCCGGCCGGCACAGTGACTTGCTGCTTCACGTAGGAGATGTCGTCATAGTCGCCGCCCAGCCATACCGCCCAGGCGCCGCCGTGTGGGGTCACACTGCCTGGGAAGGTCTGGGTGATCAGGGTCCAACCATGGGTGGAAAACTGAGTCCAGCCGGTTGCACCCGCCTCGAAGCTGCCGTTGATGATCTGAGCTGTCGCGCTAGTGGTCTTCAGCACCAGCGGAAGATACACCTTCTTGTTCAGCGGGCCAATGGGTGCCGCAGCCGCTACTGCGGCTCCCGCATTGACGATGCCGCTGCCGCAGTTCGAGGTGTTGCAGCTGCTGCCGGCCGGGAAGACGGTGGCTGTGCTCTGCAGGATGCTGAGAACCTGGGCAGGCGTCAAGGCGGGATTGCGTGAAAGCACCAGCGACGCCACCCCGGCAACATGGGGCGCTGCCATGCTTGTACCCTGATAGTAGACATACGTGTCGCCGAGCGGACCTTGTGTGCCCGAGTTCAATGTGGAGAGCACCCCGTTGCTGGGGGACGATTCCGTCTCCCCGCCCGGGGCGCTGATCTCCACGGTTGATCCGTAGTTGCTGTAGTATGAGCGCGAGCCATTCCGATTCGTGGCTGCGACGGTGACCACGCCGTTGCAGTTCCCCGGGCGATACCCGCTGGCATTGGCATTGCTGTTGCCCGCGCTGATCACCACGGTCGAGCCGGCCGCCGTAATCTCGTTGATGGCTGTCTGCTCGGCAGGATCGCATGACCCGGCGCCGCCCAGGCTCAGGTTGAGCACCCTGGCAGGATTGGCGTTAGCCGGCACACCGGACACGGGGAGTCCCGCGGCCCAGCGCATCGCATCGATGATGTCCGAGGTGAAACCGCCGCACTTGCCCAGCACGCGAAGCGGCAGGATCTTGGAAACCCAGTTGACACCTGCTACGCCCACGCTGTTGTTGCTGGCGGCCCCGATCGTGCCGGCGACGTGGGTGCCGTGCCACGAGCTGTTCCGTGCGGGCGAGCCCGCATAGCATTCATTGGCTACGATCCAATCGCCGGGATCACTGGGGTCGGCGTCGCGACCGTTTCCATCGTTGGCCGTAGCAACATTGGCGATGAAGTCGTAGCCTGGCACGGTGCGTCCACTCAAGTCCGCGTGGTTCGTGATGCCGGTGTCGATGACCGCTACGACGACGTTCGCGGAGCCGGTGGTGATATCCCAGGCGGCCGGGGCATTGATGCCGTAGTGGCCGCTGCCGGGCGCCGTGTAGTGCCACTGCTCGCCATACCTGGGATCGTTCGGCGTCAGCATCGGAACCAGGATGGCATCGGGCTGGGCGTACTCCACTTCGGGGAGCGCGCTCAACCGGTCCGCCATCGCCTGCACTTCCTCCAGCGGCCGGCGTTCGGGCAGCGCCAGCACGTGCGAATCTCCAGACATCTCGCGCACGTAGGTCAGCGGCGCCCCGGCCGCCGCGCTCAGGCGCTGCATCTCTGCCGGTGCCGCCGGGCTGACCACCGCTCCCGTTGCGGCATCCGCAGCCTTGTACTTGATGATGATCTGATCGGTCGGCAGGGCAAACTCGACGGCGCTTTGACCGGCCACAGCGCCCGCGGTCGCGTCCGCCGGCTGCGGCACGACGACGACTGCCAGAGATGACCCGGCCGGTACGGCGAGAAGAGCCGCAAGGAGGAACAGCGCAAACAGGCAAGCCGTATGACGACGCTTCATGGGGTGGTTGTCCTTTCGCATGCAAACAGATGGTTCACGGCCGCGACAGCACTTCGGGGGGCAACCGCGGCCTGGCTGCCTGTCGCGTCGTCGCGGGTCGACCGGCGGCTGACCAGGGAACGCGGGTGGGCTGACTACCTCTCGATTATAGTACGCTTCCCTCCGGGCGTCAAGGGTCTTTCGCAGCAGACAAAAGTTGTTGTTTGGATGTTGCACAAATCGGCGCGGTGGGTTATCATCCTGTCAGGCCGCTGCTGTAGGTGTCACCAAACCTTCTCACAAGGGATGCTGATCGTGAAACGATGGCGCTTGCCCCTGTTGGCGTCCGCTCTCGCCTTGATCGGGATCGCGGTCGCTGTAGGCCTTGCCACCTGGCTGGGGTTCGGCCCGGTCGTGGATGCAGTGCGCGGCGATCCTCAGCGCTGTCTCTTCGCCAGCGATCGGCTTTGGGACATCTGCAGGGCCTGGCTGCCGCAATCCGACTTGAGCGCGGCGCGTTCGAATCCTGGCGACTATGTCAAAGGACTCTATGTCTCGCATTATGCGCTGGGCGACGACGCGTACATGCGCCGCGTCAAGGAGCTCTTGGAGACCACCGAGCTGAATGCCATCGTGATGGACGTCAAGGGAGATCGCGGCTACATCGTCTACCCCACCCAGGTTCCGCTCGCGAAACAGATCGGGGCCGACCGCTCCGTGATGGTGCGGGATTGGCCGGCCTTCATGCAATGGTTCAAAGACCACAACATCTACACGATCGCCCGCATCGTCACGTTCAAAGATAATCTGCTCTCCGCGGCGCACCCTGAATGGGCTGTCCGTGATTCGGCGACGGGCCGGCCGTGGAAAGATGGTGAAGGGCTGGGCTGGGGCGATCCGAACCGTAAGGAGGTTCAGGACTACAACCTGGCGCTGGCAGTAGAGGCGGCCCAACAGGGCTTTGACGAGGTGCAATTCGATTACGTGCGGTTCCCGTCCGATGGCGCCGTGGGCCGGGCGATCTTCGCCGGACCGAACACAATGGCCAATCGCGTCGCTACGATCGCGGGCTTTCTGCGGCGCGCCAAGGAGGCCCTGGCGCCGCGCGACGTGAAAGTGAGTGCGGACACCTTCGGCTACACCGCCTGGATGACGAACGATATGGGCATCGGTCAAGTGCTGGAGGAGGTCGCGCCGCACCTTGACGTCCTGTCGCCCATGCTCTATCCATCGACCTTCTCGGACGGCCTTCCGAACGACGGCGGGGCCTACCGAAACGCAGTCGCATTCCCCTATGAGATTCTGAACAAGAGCACGCGCCGGGCGGTTGCACGGGCGAAGGCAGTGAACCCCCGGCTGGAGATCCGGCCCTGGCTCCAGGATTTCCAGGACTATGCGTTCGATGAGCGGATCTATACGC
>CAYRFV010000023.1:0-32694 GCA_964423545.1 uncultured Anaerolineales bacterium
TTCCCTGAAGCCGAGCTCCCGCATACCGGCAACCAGCGTCTCGTGGTTGTGGCGGTAGCGCTGGGCGCGACCCTCCGGCCCGCCCTCTGCCTCAAGCTCGGACAACGCCTGGCGGAAGGCGAGAAGGGCATGCGTGGGCGGCGTGAAGCGGAATTGGCCGTCCCGTTCCAATCCTTGCCACTGGGCCAGCAGATTCAGGCTGACACTGTGAGCATAACCAGCGTCTTGTGAGTCCTGCATCACCTGCTGAAGCGCCGCCTCCTGCGCCAGTACGAAACTGAATCCCGGCACCCCCTCGATGCATTTGTTGGATGACGAGACCAGGTAGTGGATGCCCCAGTCGGCGATTGGGATCGATGTCGCCCCGAAGCTGCTCATCGCGTCCACCAAGAGCACCTTCCGCCGGGCCCTGGCAACGCAGGCAATCTCCCGAACTGGATTGAAGAGGCCGGTGGTTGTCTCGCAATGCACCACGCCGAGATGGGTGATTGCAGGATCGCGCTCCAGCGCCACTTCGATCGTTTCTGCGAGGGCCGGCCGGCTTTCCGGGAATGTCAGTGGCGACGCCGCGATCCTCAGGACGTTCGCGATGAGCACCATTCGCTGTCCGTACGCGCCGTTGACCACGATCAGCCACTTTCCGTCCGGAGGCGTGATTGAGCCGATCACCGACTCGATGCCGAAGGTGCCGCTGCCCTGCATGAGGATGGCCTGGTAGCCCCGGCCATCTGCTTCGGCCAGCCTGAGCACACCCTGGCGGATCTCGCGCACGATGCGTATGAACTCGTAGTCGCGCGAGCCGAGATCGCGCTGCATGGCCTGCTTCACTGTGGGACTGGTCGTCAATGGGCCGGGAGTGAACAGTGGTTTGTCAGTGTGCATTCTCTTCTTGCTCTCAGTCAGGCGACGGTGGTGTGATTCGTGTCACATTGCCTATGGATGGGAGGGACGGCGCTCGCGGTCAGCCGGCTCCTCACTGCGCGTCATGCCTCCCGGAGTCGCCAGCGTTGCGTGCGCCGCTCGAGTTGGCGCACCAAAACCTCATAGATCACCCTGACGGCCACACTGGTCAGGATCAGAAGTGACGACATGGCTGCCGCAGCCGCCGTATCGCCCGCGTCGTCCATATTGACGATCGCGACCGCTGCCAACTTGAGGCTCGGTGGGTAGAGGAAGATCAAGGCTGACACCGTCACCATGCTGCTGACGAAGTAATACATGGCGATTTCCAGAATAGCCGGAAGACATAACGGCATGGTGACGCGCCACAAGGTGTGGTGGAACGGCACGCGCAGCGAAGCCGACACCGCCTCGAACTCGGCATCTAGCTGTTTGAGCGCCGTGGTGGCGGTCATGAAGCTGACGGTGTAGAAGTGGATGATGTTCGACAGCACCAGAATGGCCATGGTTCCATATAGAGGGTGGAATGGGTTGGGCACGCTGATTCCCCCCAGGCGCCACTCCCTGGGATTGAAGAAGAATATGTACGCCAGCCCGATCACCAACCCAGGCAGCGCCACCGGGAGCATCGACAGGAAGTAGGCCAGGCTCGCCAGTCCCCGCGGACCCCTGGTCTTCTCGATCAGATACGCGCTGCCGAAGGTGACTGCGATGCCCGCGAGGGCGGTGTAGAGGGCCATGCGCACCGTGTTCCAGAGCACCGCCGAACCACCCCCACCCACGGTGCGAAAGTCAAAGTGGCGGAGGGTGAGGGTCAGGTCGTAGGGCCAGACGTTGGCTACAGCGGCGATGAACACCGTGCCGATCACGACCAGAATGGCTGCGGCGACCGATGAGCAGTAGAGCAGGCCTAGCAGATCAGCGCCGCGGCCGGACTGGGGATGGTACGGCGTCGAGCGCGTGGTCAGCGCACTGGCGTGGTGGCGCTGCACCAGCCGGTCGAGTATGAAAGCGATGACTGTCGGCGCAAGCAGCAGCAGGCTGATTGTGGCGCCCATGGTGAAGTTCTGCTGGCCGATCACCTGCTTGTAGATATCGGTCGCGAGCACATTGAAGTTGCCGCCAACAACCTTGGCCACGCCGAAATCGGTGAATGCGAGTGTGAAACAGACGAAACCTGCGCTCACCAGACCGTAGCGCATGGTCGGCAGGGTCACCATCCAGAACGTCCGCAGCGTCGAGGCGCGGAGCGTCAGGCTGGCCTCATAGAGCCGCGCGTCGGCCAGGCTCGCTGCGACTACCAGGATCACCACCGCCTGAGGGAAGCAGTAGAGGAACTCGCCCAAGACGATGCCAGCGGCGCCATAGAGGCCGATGTCCCAGCCCACTGGCGCACCGAGCAATTGCTCGCCCAGCCCCAGGAAACCGGTAGTGACCAACCCCTTCTTTCCAAACAGGTAGACCAGTCCGATGCCTATCGCCAGGGATGGGGCATAAAGCGGAAGCATGGCCACTGCACGGAAGAATCGCTTGCCCGGCATACAGGTTCGTGTCAATGCAAGGGCGTAGCCGAAACCCAGCACGACGGCCAACACCGTGGTCGTCGCAGCAACCATCAGGCTGTTCCCGAACGACCAGGCGAGGCCAGGCGTCTGAAAGTACCGCAGGAAGTTGCCCCCAGCCACAAAGCGGCCGCTCTCGTCGGTGACACTGCGGGCGACGAGCGGCGCGAGCGGGAGCGCCACGCCAACGAGCAGCCAGACGACCACCAATCCCATGAGTCCGTCTTGCAGCCGTTGTTCCGTCGTACGCGTCTTGCCGATGCGCCACATCAGAGCACGCAGGGGGGCAGTCGTTGTCATAGGCGAACACTCTTGCCCAGGAAGTTGCCGGAGCTCCTTCGCGGGCCCAGCGGACGTCAGTTCCCGATCGGATCAGGACGCGCTGCGAGGTGTAGCTGCGCTCGGTGGGCCATCACCTCGGCGCAGGATAGACATGCAGCGACTCGACTGGCAGATGCACCGAGACCTGTGCACCTTTGTGTATGCCGCGGGCCAGCTCCGCAGGGTCGAGATAGGCGGTCAGGCCCAAAACACGATCGTCGCGACGCGGCAGTCGCAGATGGAGACGATGGAACGGTCCCAGGAACTCGATCTCGTTGACGCTCGTTTCCAGGACATTAGTCAAGTCGAAGTCGCTGTGAAGGACGCGAACATCCTCAGGGCGGATGGCCACCATCACGTCACGGCCGGGCGGGAGGCCGTGAGCGCTGGCCGGCACCTGAAGCAAGGCGTCACCGCAGCGCACCTGCGCCACGCGACCGGCTGCAACGACGCCCGGCAGGAAATTCATCAGGCCCACGAAGTCGGCGACGAATGGGGTGGCAGGCGCACGATAGACTTCACGCGGTGAGCCGACCTGGGCAATGCGACCCTGCGCCATCACCACGACGCGATCGGCCATGGTCAGCGCTTCTTCCTGGTCGTGCGTCACCATGATGGCGGTGACGCCGAGACGCCGTTGCAAGGCGGCCACCTCCAGCCGCAGCCGAGCACGGACGCGCGCATCCAGCGCAGAGAGCGGTTCGTCCAGCAGGAGCAGGCTGGGCGAGATCGCCAAGGCGCGGGCCAGGGCGACGCGCTGCTGCTGTCCCCCGGAGAGCTGTGCCGGGAAACGCGCGTCGCACCCTGCCAGCCCGACTAGCTGCAGCATCTCACCGGTGCGCGCCTCGATGTGCGACCTGGGCAGACGGCGGTTCTCCAGACCGTAGGCGATATTCTGCGCCACCGTCAGATTGGGAAAGAGCGCATAGGACTGGAAGACGATGCCGAAATCACGCCGGCTCGGCGGCAGCCTGGTGACATCCAGGCCGGCCTGGATCACCCGGCCAGCATCCGGTTGTTCCAGTCCGGCGAGGATGCGCAGAAGTGTGGTCTTGCCACAGCCGCTGGGACCCAACAGGAAGAGGAACTCGCCCTTGCACACATCCAATGACACATCGCTCAGCGCCGTAACCTTGCCGAACGATTTGCTGATGCCGTGTATCTGGAGGTAGGGCGCATCCGAAGCCATCGGGGTCAACTCACTTCGGTTCTGACTTGGCATCGTAGCGCTTCATCCATTCCTGCAGAACGCGCTCGCGCTCCCCTGCGGCTTTCACCAAGTCATTCTTGATCAGTTGCTTCAGTGGGTCGGCGGGATAGCCTGTCGGAATCGCCACGCCGGTATCCATCGCGGTGATCGGGTAGCTCTTGGCGTACGCCTGCATCGCATCGGGGCTGATGGCCCAGTCCAGGAAAGTGCGAGCAGCCGGGTTGATCTTCCCCTTCTTGACCAGCGCGTTCGCTTCAGTCTCCCAGCCAGAACCTTCTGTGGGGAAGACCGCCTCGATCGGCTGGCCGCCCGCTTTCTGCTGCACTGCCCGATAGTCGAAGGAGATCCCGATCACCGTCTCGCCCGCGCCGGCCATCTTGCACGGCTTGGAGCCGGAATGGGTGTAGACGGCCATATTCTCGTTGAGCTTGTCCAGGTACTTCCAGCCTTCCGCCTCGCCCTTGAGCTGCAAGATCGCTGAGACGGACAGGTAGCCGGTCCCCGACGAGTTCGGATTGGGCATGACGATCAGGCCCCTGTACTCGGGCTTGAGCAGATCATCCCAGCTTGTCGGCATCGGCAGCTTCTTGGCCGCCAGTTCCTTCGTGTTGACGCAGAAGGCCGAGAACCACGTGTCAATGCCGACCCAATGGGGCGGATTCTTGGCGTCCTTGAAACTCGCCCGGATCTTGTCCACCCCCTCCGGCGCGTACGGCTCGAGCATCCCTTCCTTGTCCGCAATCAGCAGGCTGGTGGCAGCCAGGCCCCACACCACATCCGCCTGTGGATTGGCCTTTTCGGCCAGCAGCTTGGCGGTGACGATGCCGGTCGAATCGCGCACAGTGTTGACCTTGATGTTGGGGTACTTCTGGTTGAAGAGCGGCAGATATTTCGCAATCTGATCGTCCTCCAGTGCAGTGTAGACAGTGATCTCGCCGGAAGTGGCCTTTTCGGCCGAACCCGCTGGTCCGCTAGCATCCGAAGCGGCACAGGCGGTGAGCAGCAATCCGGAAAGGATGATCAGAAGATACAGTGATAGGCGATGCATGGACGGAACCCTCCTGAGTGTCGTTAGATTCCTCGTGCCGGGCGGGATGGCGGCGGTCCGCGAGCCATCTCGCTCGCACTTTGTGAGTTGAGCCACTCGAAGGATAGCAGCCGTGTGTGAAGTCAATGATAAGGAGGCTTCATGCGGATGTTAGGCGTTTGTCAAATTCCCTTAAGGGGAAGAACGCGGGGTGGAGATGGAGTCTTGGATGCGGTCCGGGGAGAAGCGCTCCTGCCCCTGAGTGCACGATCGCCTCGGACGCGCGAACGGCGTGAGCATCCGGTCGTTTGCGCGCCCTGAACACCGGGTGATCGACCGCGCGGTTGCGACCGACGGGACGCCGTCGCGGCGGCGGGAAGCGCGGCCGATTCACGGGAAGCGCGGCCGATTCAGCTGTCGCTATCGTCGGCTGAATCGCCCCCGGGTTCGATCGGGGCAGGCACGAGCAACGATATCAGTCGTCCCTCAAGGGCCTTCGGATCGCGAATCTCCACCTGCGCGATCCCGGCCTTGTGGATGACCAGCCGACCGCCGGTCACGGCCCGCACCACCTGGCTGAGGTCTGGGCCGTGACCCACCAGCACAATGCTGCTGCGGTTGGCGTGGTCCTGCAGCACCTTGCTAAGCTGCCTGAGGCCGAAGCCCGGAATCAAGCGCGGCTCCACCGCGACTCTGTCAAGCAGGCCCAGCCGCTCGGCCACGATCTGCGCTGTAGCCCGCGCGCGAACATAGGGGCTGGTGAGCACGAGTTCCGGGTTGATCTTTTGCTCGGCCAGCATGGCTGCCACTTCCGAAACGACCAATCGACCTTGCGCCGATAGGGGCCGTTCGATGTCATCGCCTCGCCAGTTGGCCTTCGGCTCCGTCGGACCGTGTCTGAGAAAGAATACTTCCATGTTGCTCAGCCTCAACTGATCGGTGTTTCCACAGGTGAATCATACTCCGTGCTGCGGGCATTCGGCATGATGAGCATCATGGATCATGGTATCTTAACTTGGTACGGTGTCAAGATTCTGAGTGTGTCGTCACCACCGGGGCTCTCTTCACTGGCGACCAACCGGCAGCTATCGTCCGTGATCGCCGCGCCCATCAGGGCGCGATCCGCGCGCGCGGCGCCGGCCAGGCCGCAATGCAACGTCGACGCGGCCGGACCGTGCACGCGGTCCCTGGTATCTTCGATCGCCAGCAAGAGCAGTTCTTCAGCAAAGATGAGCAGATCGATGCATCCGTCGGCTGCGGCGAAGCGCACGCGTCTCAGCGCTCTCAGCCCTCAACCGCTTTCAAGGAAGCCACCACCGGAGCCGCAGCCGTCTCCAGCTCCTTGTTGACATCTCCGAAGACCTTCGCTGCATCCTCTTTGTTGACGATGATTCTCTCCAGTCCCTTGCCGATGATCTGGTCGCCGTTGGGCACGAAGACGCGCGCGGCATCCTGTGGCCGAGTCTTGGGAAGCTGGTCGACCGCGGTCTTGAAGGTGGGTCGTTCCTTGAAGTACGCCTGCATATCGGCGCTCTGAACCGCGCTCTTGCGCACAGGCATGTAGCCCGTTGTTTTCGACCAAAACGTGGTGGTCTCCGGATTGGTGGCGAAGGCGATCCATTTCACGGCCGCCTGCTGCTTCTCTTGCGGCAGCCCGGACAGGATGGCCAGCCCGGAGCCGCCGGTGCAGCAGCCGAACTGCCGCTTCTTGGGCAGAAATGCAGTCCCCACCGGGAACTTCGCCGACTGAAGCACCCCGCCCATCGAGCCCGTAGAGAGCATGGCCGACGCCACCACCCCGGTGACGAAGTCCTTCTGGACATCCTTCGAGAAGACCGCCCATCCGTCTTTGTTGACGGTGTCGCTGTAGAAAGCGCCGGCTTCAACGGTCTTCGGATCGGTCATCGTCATCGTGAAGTCGGACTTGGAATACTGGCCCTCATACTGCCAGGCTACGCCCTGGAACAGCCAGGCAATGTAGCTCGCGGCGCCGGGATGCCCGAACGCAGCCTGCTTGATTTCGCTGCCTTCCTTCTTCATCAGTTTCGGGGCCCATGCCGCCATCTCATCCCACGTTTCAGGGCCGCGATCTGGCAGACCTGCCGCCGACCAGAGCTCCTTGTTATAGTAGAAGAGCGGGGTCGAACGAGCAAATGGCACCCAGTAGTGCTTGCCTTTGCGCAGGCCTTCGTTCCATAGTACATCCACGTAGTCACCCATGTCGACCTTCGCCGCAGCCATCAGGTCATCCAGTGGCTGGATCGCCTTTGCCAGGTAGAACTTGAACCACCAGACATCCGACAGAAGCGAGACTTCCGGCGCCGTCTTAGCCTGCAGGGCGGCGGTCAGCTTCTGGGCGGTTTCTTCATAGGAACCCTGGAACTGATAGTCGAGGACGACATCGCTTTGTGACGAGTTGAACTTCTCCACGACTGCTTTCTCTGCCTCGCCGAGCTGGCCACTGAACGAGCCCCAGTAGGTGATCTTCACTTTGGAGCCGGTCTCCTTGACGGTCGGGGCCGCGGTCGGCGCTGCGGCCGGCGCCTGAGTGGCTGCCGGTTTCTGTCCAGCCGGCGCCTGAGTGGCTGCCGGTTTCTGTCCAGCCGGCGCCGGCGCAGCGGCCGGCGCGCACGCGGCGAGGGTCAGCAGGCTGGCGGCGCCCAGTCCGCCCTTGAGAAACTGGCGCCGGCTCAGCCGGCGCACCGAAGCGCGATACGTGGTGGACATAAACGGGTTCTCCTCTCAGTTTGGTAGGTGTACCGTGGTGTGCGATCTACCCTTTGACAGCTCCGGCGGTCATCCCCTCTACAATGTAGCGTTGGGCCCAGAAGAAGATGAGCAGCACGGGCAGCACGACGAAGATGGTGCCAGCCATGACGGTCCCCCATTGGGTGTTGCCCTCCTGGTCAAGCAGCCAGTAGATGCCGATGGGCAGGACGCGCATGTCCTGCGTGTTGGTCACCACCAACGGCCAGGCGAAGTCGTTCCACTTCGCCACAATTGAGATCAGGCCGAAGGTGACGACGGCCGGCGCCGCCAGCGGCAGCACCACATGCCACAAGGTGCGCAGGTGCCCGGCGCCGTCGACCTGGGTGGCGTCCAGAAGCTCGTGTGGCAGCGTCTGGAAGTACTGGCGCAACATGAACGTGCCGTAGGCAACTGCGGCGCCCGGAACGATGATGCCCTGGTAGGAGTTGATCCAGCCCAACCGGGCCACAGTCAAGTAGTTCGGCAGCAGCGTCACCTGATTGGGGATCATCAGCGCAGCCAGCAAGAGCACGAACACCCAGTTCTTCTTCGGAAAGCGCAGAAAAGCGAATGCATAGGCGGAGGTAATCGCAAAGAAGAGCTCGGCAGCGCTGCCCAAGGTCGTCGTGAGGATGGTGTTGACATAGTAACGACCGAAGGGTGCAGCATTCCAGGCGCGCGTGAAGTTGCTGAGCACGGGATCGCGCGGCAGCCAGGTGACCGGCACACTGTAGATCTCCGGTGTGGTCTTGAAAGCCGCGGTGACCATCCAGTAGACCGGAAGGCCGATGGCAGTGACCCCTAGCAGCATCAGGATATAGCCGGCGACCGTCTGCCAGCGCTGTGGTCTCACGCGCAGGCGGATGCCAGCAGATGCCGAGGCTGGGGCCGTGGTCTTGGCGGTCGCGTCAACCATAGTGCACCCGACTCTCGGCGAAGCGCATCTGGAAGATGGTGAAAGCCAGCATGAATCCGAAAAGCAGAACGGCCGCCATGCCCGACTTGCCGGCGTTGAAGGCGATGAAGCCTTGCTCGTAGAGATAGTACACCAGCGTGTTGGTTGCGTTCACCGGTCCGCCATCGGTCATCGTCTTGATGATGTCAAAGGCCTGGAACGAGGTCAGTGTTCCGGTGAGCACCAGGAAGAGCATCATGGGCGAAAGACCCGGGAGGGTGATGTGGCGGAAACGACTCCAGCCGCCGGCGCCATCGACGCGGGCCGCCTCATACAGCTCGCGGGGAATCCCTTGCAGCCCCGCCAGAAAGATCACAACTGCATATCCGACGTTTCGCCAGGCGTAGACAAGGATCACCGCTGGCATCGCCCAGGCAGGGCTTGTGAGCCAGGGAGGCGAGTTCAGGCCGATCCAGTTAAGCATGGCATCGATCAGTCCGAAGCGCGGATCATAGATGTAGAGCCAGACGATGCCGATGGCTGCGCCGGACAGCACTACCGGCGAGAAGATGACAGTCCGTGCCGCCTCGCGGCCACGCAGCGGCTGGTTCAACAGGAGCGCGCCTGCCAGACCCAGGACGCTGGTCAGTAAGACCGAAGCTGCGGTGAAATAGACGGTGTTGACCAGGATCCTGCGAAACTGCGGGTCGCTCAGACCAGCGATGTAGTTGTCGAGTCCGACCCACACCTTAACCGGGGCCAGCAGATCCCACTGCGTGAAGCTGAGGTAGGCGTTATAGATCAGCGGCCAGAAGGTGAACACCCCGAACAGCAGCAGGTTGGGGCCGACCAGCAGCGCGAAAAGCAGCCATTCCCGATGCTCGGTCGCGCTGACCCGGCGGCGCCGGCCAGCGTCCCTCGACGGCAGATGAGCGACTGATGTCATGAGTGGCCGGACTCGCGACGCCGCATCTCTGTCATCCAGGCAGCGATTTCGCTGGGCAGCGCAGCACGACGGCCAAATACGTCCCGTCGGATCCCTTTGTCACTGTACAGTTTACGCAGCTCGGCAACGAGCTCGCGCTGCGTCCAAAGTTTCGGTGAACGGCTATCAGCGAGTGCGGTTCGAGGCATGATGCGGTTATCTCCCGAGCGTCAGGGCGATCGTCATGCTGAGGCCGCCCCACAGCGCGCCCGCCGCGGTCTGGGCGAACGTGTGGCGGTTCAGGCGAATGCGAGCCCAGCCCAACAGCAAGAGCAGACCGATGAGGGGCAGAGCTCGACTCCCGTAGAGGCTGACCAGCAGGACGGTGAAGGAGGCGGCTGCTGTCGTGTGCACGCTGATCTTCCAGTGCAGCGTAACGATGAACACCAGAAGCAGCTGAAGATAGGTCGCCAAGCCAAGGACGAGCATCAACTGCGGCGCTGGGCCCAGGCACTGGAGCGCCAGTGAGGCTGCGGCTCCCGCAAGGGCCACAAACATGGGCCGGGCTCGCTGCTCACGGCGCTGCACATCGAGGTCACTGACCGTGCCCCTTGCCACCAGCCAGACCAGGAAGGCGACCGGAATCCCCACCGTCAGCCCGGCATGGAGAGTTGCCCACCGCCACGATTCGCTGGCAGGCGAATGAGCGGCGCATAGCCCAGCCATGACGACCGCCAGGATAGGCGGGCTGGCCACCTCTGAAGCAACCCGCGCCAGGTGGTCCGCCCACCTTTGGTGTGGGACTGCCTCGCCTGTGATGTCCATGGCGTCATATGTTGACCGGACAGGATGCGCCAGGTTTTGCTCGTTCATGGCCATGACTTGTGCGTCGCTCCGCTGATCTGATGCCATGCGCAGGTTAGCAGCATCGCATTAAGCAGGTTTTAGCGATCTATTAAGCGCGGGCCAACATTGCGTCAGCATATCTTAAGGCGCGCGTCTGCGCCGGGAGAAGGACGATGTCAGAATGCCTGCGTGCACAGGCAGGGCCAGGTGGGTGGCGGGCGTGGGGCGTGGGTTTGTCGCCGCACGTGTGAAAGGGCATGCCATATGGGCTGGTCAGTGGAAGCCACGCCGCTCGCGGCTGCGATGATCATCCCAGAGGATCAGGCCGTACAGGCACAGCACACGGCCTGTGTCTCCCCCCAAGGTTAACGATCTTTGTTGCCCTCTTCGCAACGGCTTAACCGGCGCTTCACGCAGGCTTGAACCACCTGCGCGGATAATAGTGCGCCATGTCGTCGACGTGGCGTCATCTCTCATCTCTGGAGGAGCGAGTCCTATGAGCAAGGCAAGAAAGCTTGTCTTCGTCCTGATCGCCCTGGCGATCACCGTGGTCATGCTGCCAGGCGTCAGCCTGGCGCAGGACCCCCAACCGATCGTACCGTTGACTGACCCGATGGCGGCCTTCCTTGAAAGTCGCGCGTACGCTGCCAAGATGGGCGCAACCGCCGAGTTCCGCAAGATGGAATGGGTGGCGATCGACCCGGTCAACAAAAAGATGTACATCGCCATGACCGAGATCACCTCCACCATGGCGGACGGCAAGGGCGACATCAACCTGCCGGAGAACCGTTGCGGCATCGTCTACGTCTCTGACTTGGACGCCAACTGGGACACCAAGAGCATGAAGCCGTTGATCGTCGGCGGGCCGTACGACAAGGACAAGAAGACCTGCGCTGCGGACAACATCGCCAACCCCGATAGCCTCATGGTGGACAGCAAGGGCAATCTGTGGATCGGCGAGGACACCGGCCTGCACCCGAACAACATGCTGTGGCGTTGGGACGGCAAGACCCTCAAGCGCTTCGCAACGACCCCCATCGGGGCCGAGGTGACCGGGTTCCTGGTCACCGAGCAGGGTGATATGTTCTTCAGCACGCAGCATCCGAGCGCGATGAGCATCTACCCCTACAATCGCGGGGTGGTCGGCGCCGTGCTTGGCTTCAAGGCGACTGACGATTTCGACTCGATGCCTTTGCCGACCGGTGATGAGACAAAGATGGTCAAGCTCGCCAAGGGCCAATACCAGGTGCTGGCGCGCGTGGGTGAAGCGATCCCGAATGACATCTATGCCCAGCGCTGGGGCCAGATCGACAACGTGGCAGGCGCACTCCAGGTAGTCTGCAACCAGCCCGATGGCAATATGTTCCTGCCCACCAACAAGAACGGCACCGAAGGTTACCTCTACACCAACTATGAGTGCCGGCCGGGCGGCGTTGGCAAGATGTACATCCGTAAGGGCGACAAGGGCTGGCAGGTGCTGGAAGGCGAGAACGTCAACTTCGCCAGCGTCAAGGGCACGTGGACCAACTGCGGGATCAGCGGCACGTCCTGGAACTCGGTGCTGAGTGCCGAGGAGTACGAACCGCCGGCCACCACCGATGCCTGGCAGAAGAATGTCAAGGAGATGACGCAGTACCTGGGCAAGCAGGCCAATCCGTACGACTACGGCTGGCTGGTCGAGTTGACGCCCGATCCGAACGGCGACTCAGCCGGCACGCTGATTGAAAAGCGGTATGCGATGGGCCGTTTCAGCCACGAGATGGGTGCTATTGCTCCCGACAAGAAGACGGCCTATCACGGCGATGACGGCACGGGTGTCGTGCTCTTCAAGTCGGTTGCCGACAAAGAGGGCGATCTGAGCGCAGGCACGCTCTATGCCGCCAAGGTCAAGCAGAACCAGGACGGCAGCCTCGATCTGACCTGGATCAAGCTGGGCCAGAGCGACGACGACAAGATTGCCGAGGCGATTGCCGCCGTCAAGCTGCCGAGCAAGTAAGCCGGCGCGATACTTGGTTGAGTGTGCGACTGGCACACTCAAGTAAGGACGGGCTGCGACCCTTCATTGCAGCCCGTCTTGTTCTGTCAACGGCATTCCAATTGGCACCCATCAAGCAGATACTCCGTGCCCCGGCTGCAGCAACCGTACAGCCGGCTCGTTGTGCCTATGATGCGTGAGACATGCCGGGATCTTTTTTCGCGTTGAGGCGCATGATGAGATCTTCTCTTGGGAGGTTCGCGCAGATCTGCCTACTGACGGCAGCTTGCGTAGGCTTGCTAGGCCTATCGGTTCGTTGCTCGCGCTCTAGCCAGTCCAATCCACCAGGGCCAGTGCCCAACGCCACTGTGCGCTCTAGCCAGTCCAATCCACCAAGGCCAGTGCCCAACGCCACTGTGCTAAGCGGGTGCCCTGGCCTCAATGAAGCAGTGTGTTTCGTTGAAAAGTGTGGAGCTCTGCCCGCGTCTCAGACGCTGGATTGCGACCGAACCTGCAAAGCATATTGCGCGGGCGCGAAGTCCCCCTGGACGCTCTTCACCGTGTGCTTTGGAGGAGCCTATGACACATGTACGGACTACTGTGATGGTGTGCGCACACTGCCTGTCTACTATCAGTGTACAAGCCGCTGCGCTGAGCTGTGTCCTCCCGTGATCGCCCCAACCTCACCCGTGGGTCCACGTCCACCAGCAGTACCCGTGGATCCACGTCCACCAGCAGTAGACCAGAATGCCCGAAATCGTTGCCGCCAGAGTTGCTATGATGTGAAGTCTCGCTGCGCTGCCAACTGCGTCGCCAAACAGTCAGACCCCTTCTATGCCTCCGAGACCCGGAAGTGCGTGGAGCGTTGCACCAGCACCCAGGATAGCTGCCTCGCCAGATGTGGGTGACCGATAGTGTCAGGCGTCGAGCAGCGTGAAGCAGTTCGTGCAGCTTGTCGCGTGCCTTGGGCTGGGTTTGGAGCAAGCGCAGCAGCTGCAAGCCGTGAGGTGCATCGGTGAGTGCCCGCTCGGCCGTCTCAGGGTGTGATACAAGCTGCTTCTGGCATCTCAAGGGACGTGAGTGATCTGCCTCGATCCAGGTTTCAGCTGCCATGGTGCGGCGTCTTCTCCCAGCTCAAGATTAGCGTCACCAGATCGTTCACTTGTTGGTCGGTTAACTCGCCTCCGGCAGCCTGATCCCAGGCGCGCATCGGCGTGCCGGCCACGCCCGCGGCAATAGCTGCTTTGACAGTCAGATCGGGCCTGACAGAAGGCCACGACTTGGCCAGAACCGGCCCGACTCCGCCTTCGCCGGTCAGGCCGTGGCAGCGGGTGCAGTGCTGCAGGTACAGCCGCGCACCTGCGCGGGCATCGCCACTGACGTGCGGGATCACGGGCAGTGGCGCCATCACCAGCTTGCTGGGGTCAGGGGTTGGCGGTGCGAAGAGACCGGGCGGCAGCGCGGGGGCGGCGTCGAGCTGCTCGAACGCCACGATATAGCGGACGATGCTGCGGATGTCGCTGACACTCAGACTGCCTCCCTCTCTGCGACTGAACGCCGGCATCGAGGTGCCGATCTTGCCAGACTTGATGACGCTCTCAGCCTTCGCCGCCGAGAGCGAGCGCGCTATCCTGGAGTAACCGTAGTCGAGGTGACACCGATAGCAGTTCTGGGTGAAGAGCCAGGCCCCGCGCGCCAGCTCGCTCCCGTCGATGATCAGCCGTATCTTCGGATCAAGCGCCGGGGTAGGCGGCGGGGTGGGTGTGGAAGCTTCCACCGGTGAGGCGCGCTCGGTCGGCAGGGGGGTGGGGGTGGGCTGGGGCGGCAGGGGTGGCAGATCGGGCGCTGCGCCGAGCTCCTCCCAGGTCCGCATATACTCGACCAACGCCTTGATCTCAGTGGCGCGCAGAGGACCGCCATGCCTGGTGCTCCAGGCAACCTGGCAGCCGCCGCGGCCCCCGCCCTCGACGGCGCTGCGCAAGCTCTCCTCATCGTCGTATTGGCTCGCCAGGCGGGCTTTCTCGTACGGGCCATGGCACGAGACGCATTGTCCCGCGTACAGCCAGGCGCCTAACGCAACCGGATCCTTGAGCACGTCGGGGTCCTGCGCGTGCGTGGAGGGTGATCCGTACCGCAGCGTCAGGATCAGACTTGCCAGCACCAAAGCAAGGATGGCCAGGCCGGAGCGCTGCCAACGCTGCATGCACGCCTCATTCCAGGGTGAGCAGATAGCTCACCAGGTCATCCAACTGCTCACGGGTCAGCACGCCGCCGCAGCCGAGGCTGGGAGCGTAACCATCCACCAAGTAGGCGTTCGGAATAAGGAAGGACTCCCGGAGGTACTCCTCCGCGGAATAGCCGGACACGCGAGTCTTGGCAGTGGCGGCGATCTGCGAGAGGTCCGGGCCGGCGCCGCCCTCTCCGTGACCGGGCGCGCGATGGCATGCAGCACAGCCAGCCTTGTCGAAGAGCCGGCTGCCGTTTGCCACCTGCGCGGCCCTGGACCCGCGTTCCGGGGTCGGAATGACCAGTTCTGTAGGTTTGAAGTCGCCCTGCGCGGTCGCCTGCCAGTTACGTATGAACACAGCAAGGTTCCGGATCTCGTCCGGTCGCAGCGGGCCGCCGTAGGCCTGCGACCAAGCCGACATGGCAACGTTTCCATCACCGGCGTAAAGCGGCCGCGTCGCGGTGATCCGGCCTTCGGCAATTGCGTGTTGGATGTACGCATCGAGTGTGCCCGGCCAGCCCACCTCACCCAGGCGGTTCTCGAAGAAAGCCCGGTCGTTAAGGGCTGGGCCGAGTTGCCCCACCCCCTCGCCGTTGATTCCGTGACAACTACGACAATGCTCGGCGAACAGGGCCGCCCCAGCCTCGATTCGCAGCGCCTGCTGCATCCGATCGCGACGCGCCATGCGCCTGGCCTCGGCATCGCCAGCGACTATCAGCAGCAGAAAGGTCGCCAGCGCAGCCAGCGCGCCAAACAGCAGATTGGCCCCCGGCCCACTCATGGCCTCACCTCATTGGCGCGCTGACGGTGCAGGTAGAGATCGCGCTCGAAGGTCTGGCGGTTGCCGCGCTGTTGATCTGTCCACGAGATCCGGATCGTCACGCGCTTCAGGTCTTGCTGCCACTCCTGAACAATCAGGAGGGCCTGTGCCTCGGGCAGATGCCCGCGCTCACCGGCCTCCGCCACCAGGCGGCTGTATTCGGTGAGTACATTGCGAAATGGGGCGGGCAGATCGGTCGACTCGGTTGCACCCACGATGTAAACGCCGACCGGCAGCGCATCGAACGGCACGCTGCGCAGCGGGCCGACCCCTTCTTCGGGGGCCAGCGCTTGTGCGATGGCAGTCGCCGGCGGCAGCGCTATGCCGAAGTGTGGGGTGCCCATATAGCTCAGCGCCAGGAGTGCAGCCAGGCTTGCCGCGGTGATCGCCAGGGCCAGCGGTCGGTGCCGCAGCAGGCGCCGAGACGAGCGGTCGAGATAGGGCGCTGCCAGCAGCAGCGCGATCAGCGCCAACGGCGCGACCACACCCATCAGCGTCACATCGCCGAGCTTGAGGAGGCCCTGCACCCACAGGAAGAACCACGGCGCCTCAGTCTGCAATGGCGTGCGCTGCGGATTGGCATGCGTCTCAAGCGGAGCGTCGTAGAAGAAGAAGGACGCAGCGACCAGCGCCAGGAGGCCGGCGCAAACCAGGAACGCCTCATGGGTCAACAGATCGGGCAGGAAGTCGATGCGCCGCGTCGCCTCCGCCCTGGCTTCGGGCGTAAGATCGCCCTCCTCCACCTCAGCGGGGAGGGAGATACCGTGCCTGCGGGCAACGCCGTAGTAATGCACACCCAGGACGATAGCGGCAAGTGCGGGCAGGAGGATGACGTGCAGCAGATAGAAGCGCAACAGGCCGTCGGCGCCGATCTCGGCGCCCCCGCGCAGCAGCCCGTTCAGTTCATCGCCGATCAGCGGCACGGCTGCAGCCATGCTCGTTCCGATCGTCACGGCCCAGTATGCCAGTTGATCCCACGGCAGCAGGTAGCCGCTGAAGGTCAGCGCCAGCGTCATCAGCCCCAGGAACACGCCGGTCAGCCAGGTGAACGCCCGCTTGCCGCGGTGAGAAGCCGTCAGGAAGGTGCGCAGCATGTGCAGGAAGGCGAAGATCACCATCCCTTCGGCGGCCAGGCGGTGAACATCGCGCAGTAACTCCCCGAATGGCACCCGCGTCATCAGGCGCCAGATCGACTCGTACGCGCCCTCGGGTGTCGGCAGATAGTAGAGCATCAGCACCAGCCCGGTGACGGCTTCCACAAGGAAGAAGAAGGTGGTGAAGAAGCCCAGTCGGAAGGTGTGAGTGAAGCGGGTGCTGGCCTGGGCATAGAAGCGAGGCCGCAGGTGCAGCAGCATGCTGTTAGTGTGCGCGCGATAGCGCGGGTTGGGCCACTCCGTCGCCGGATCGCCTCGCAGGAGGGCCCGCAGCTCACTCAGCCCCATGCCGGCCGCCAGGTTGCGCGCCAGGCGATCCGCCGCTCCGCCGCGAGTGCGCTCCTGACTCGTCCTGGTTCGAGGGTGCGCTTCTGCGGGTGACTCGTCAACTGCCACGTTCGACCCTCGCACTGCCAGGCCTGCCCATGATCAGGCGGCCGGTATCCACCATCACTCGCAGTTCGGAGCCAGCCGGGACCTCCTCAGCGCCGCCAGCAGAGCCGGCATCGTCTGCACCATCGGTCGTTGTCGCCCCACCGGCTTCCTTCACTGATTCGCCGGGCAGCGCACTCCCTGGCACAGCCACGGGACCGCCGCGCCGCGGGTCCGTCTCAGCGACGACCTCACCCGCCGGCGTCACGAGTTTGACCGGGAATTGATCCAGGCTGCGAGATGCCGGTCCGGTGATCAGCCGGCCCGAGCGATCGAATTGCGATCCGTGGCAGGGGCAGACGAATGCGTTGGCTTGGTCGTCCCAGGTCAGCAGGCAGTTGAGATGCGTGCACACCTTATAGAGGGCGCACACACCCTCAGACGTGCGCACCAGGAAGAACCGTCCGGCCGGGTGATTCGACGGCGGCGCGGCGGAATCCGGGAGATCGGTCACCCGGCCCAGGTCGAACTGCCCGCCGAACTCCCCGGCGACTGCGCGTGGTTGCGCAAAGCGCAGTCCTACACTGAACAACTTGGCTATCAGTGCGGCGGAAGCCGCCAGCAGACCCCAACTCAATAACTCGCGCCGCCCCAATCGGGCAGCGCGAGAGTCCTGCGCAAGATATCGGCTCATGGAAGTGGGATCCTTGACTCGAGAGGCTGGGTTCCACCCGTGCCGACTACCTTCAGGCCCCACTGAAGGTAGTCGACGTCCAAGGAGGAGGGAAGCATCCTGCACCCTGCTATTAGGATAGCAGCAGGAGTTTAAGATAGCTTTCAGACATGCAGCAGAGGGGGTTAAGGTTCGGTGAAGAGACCTTAACCTGGTGGCGCAGGGGCGGCGGAGGAAGGTTGCCCCAGACGCCCCGGTCAGTCGTCAACCACCGCGGCATAGGGCACGCGCACGCAGCCCCTTGGCGTGGGTTCGCCGGCTTGCGCCACCCTCGGCCAATGCGGTGGCATTGCGATCGGCCGCGCCAGTCGCCGCCAGTCGTGCTCGTAGATTCGGGCGAGGTAGCGGGCAATCTCCTCGTCGAAGAAAATGAGACTGGCATCGCGATTCGTGCTGACCCCCTCGTTGGACCAGTTGTGGCTGCCCAGCATCGCCACCTTCCCGTCCACGATGATCGCCTTGTTGTGGCAGCCGGGCTGGAGACGGATGATCTCGCGCGGAAATCCCAGTGCCAGCAAAATGTCGACGCTCTCTTGCCTCATGAAGTCACGGCAGATGATCCGAACGTCCAGTCCTTCAGCGATCTTCGCTCTCAGCGCGCCCACGAGCAGTTGAAACGCGGGGAAGTCTTCACCCGTGTTGCGGAAGTTGATGTACTGGTTCTGGAACCACACGCTCTCCGTGGCCGAGCGGATCAGTGCGAGGGTGTGCCCGGCGTAATTGTCCGGCGTGAGGAGCGGCTGGACCCTGACCCGGCGCGACAGTCGCAGCGGCGGAAACAATTGGGGTGGTCCGGCGAACTGGACCGGCGGTTCCGGCCCGACTTCGGTGACGAACAGATCGGGGAGCGTGAACGCTTCCGCCGCGCCTCTGGCGGCGATCAGCTCAGCATCGCGCTGGATGTAGCTCTCGAAAACCTCGGCCAGTCGCTCACCTGTGACGATGGCATGGTACTCGCGATTGTACAGCTGCTGAAAGCCAGCCGGCAGGGCATCCGCCGCCTCACCGAACGGACGCACCGGGGGCTGGTTCGATGACTGCCAGTTGCCGCTCGAAAGCCAGAAGCTGCGTCCGTCACGCACCGCCACCTTGATATGATAGGCTGAGGCCCACAGACCGTCCGGCCGTCCCCTGGAGACGACGGTCGCCCACGACAGACGGAAGCGACCGCCCATGGCGCCGGCGAGCTCGGCAAGGATCGCGGGTTCCGGCAAGTCCTGAGCCTTGACGCCGAACTTCGCGGGGGGCTCGGGCGCCGGGTGCAGCACCAGGCTGAGGGTGCGATCGGTGGGCGCCATGGCATCTCGCACGGCCCGGAAGATGTGAGGCGCTGTGAACTGGTACATGCCCACGGTGAGCCGGCTCTGGACGCCGGCCAGAAACGTCTCCAGTTCGCTCCAGCCGGCCTCCGGGCTGACGCAAATCGTGACTTCCATGGACTCATCGATGCGCGGCAGAGCCTGCGGATCGAGCGGCTGGTAACTGCCGCTCCTGGGCGGCGCAAACTCGACCGGCGGCGCCTCGTCGCTGAGCAGCCGTTCGAGCGCAGAGGGCGCTGGGCCGCGCGTGCTGAAGGCCACCCATGGCTCGCCCTGTCCCAGGGCGGCGAGCTGCTCATCGGGCGTAGCGTCCTCGACACAGAACGCGGTTCCGAACCGGCGGGCCAGGAGCGCAGTGTCGATGGCGTCGGGCGGCGTGCCCGGCACCACTGCGACAACGATTGCCGGTGTTGGCGCACCTGAACGCGGCAGAAGATAGCCGGGGCGGACCAGCACCACCTCTTCCGACTGCATCAGCGCCGCGCGCGCGGCAGCCAGAGCTCGCATGATCGGCTGGAACGCCACACGCACAGCGTCTGGGATCGTGAGCAGATCGTTCTGGGCCATCCTCCCCTCCGGCGACATCGGCGCCCCACCACCGGTGCTGCTACTGCTGCAGCACCTCCGTGCGAATGCGTGCTGCAGGATCACCGAGCAAGACGTAGTTCTGCGCGTCGTTGCGCTCCAGCCAGCGCAGCACGAGCTCCACTTCATCGAGCTTCATGGCGTCGGGCGCGGTGGGCGAGACGGACGAAAGCAGTTGTACGGAAAGAGCGGCAAAGCGCTGGCCGAACTGGGTCATCAGCGCGAGACCCACGCGCATGCCGCTGAGCATCAACCCCAGGCTGTTGCGGAACGGCATGATCTGCGCGCCCGTCGCTTTCGGCGGCTTGATCGAGAACCCAAAGGCCCGGTCGATGTGGCCGATCACCCCCAGCGCGGCGCCTCCGGGGTGAGACAACAGACGCTGCGGCAGCGCAGCCACGAAGGGATGCGGCGCCAGCGCCGGCTCATGATCCGGCGTCTCGAAGTCGAGCAGAAACTGATCCTTGTCGGGTGTGCCGGCGCCGCAACAGGCAAAGAAGACGGCCACCATGCCATGGACCCTGGCGGACTCGGGCACATCGGCCGCGGCCAGGCAGTGCTCGGTGCGCACCGCGCCATAGCCGGGCCAGTTCTGACACAAAAGCCCGCCCTGCTCAGCGCGCTGTTTGGGCTGACCCGCCCTGTACACCAATCCGTGCGATGCGGTGAAGAGCACCGCCGGGGGTCGTTCGGCATCGAAAACGCCGAGCAGCGCTCCCCTGGTTGCATCGCGGCCCTGGTAGACGCGTTGCCGATACCCGACCTCAGCATGCACCGGCTGCCTCAGGGCGGCGGAGGCGCCCTCGACGCCATGGGCCAGCGGTCGGATCAGCAGCGAGTTGCTGAGGGCAGTGGCCGCGTCTCCGGGGTGGCGGGGGCTCCAATAGACGATCTCCCGCGACGCATCGACCTCGGCTGTCGTCTCGTACGCCACAATCGACCGGGCGTAGCAAGCGTAGTCCTCGGCTTGCTCGAACGCGAGGCGGCCGACAGCATACTCGCTGCCGAGCAGATACTGGAACTCGAAGGGGATCTCGGTCGGCGCACCGACCAGCAGCAGATAGCACGGGACGAGATCCGGATTGGCGCTGCCGGCCCACACGCCGTAGCGCTGGTGCCAATCGCGCACCAGCTCGCCTCGCCGATACTCCAGCACCTTGAAGCGATCGAGCGCCTGGCGCCGGCGATGCTCGATGAGCGGCTGCAACGCCGCGCGCACCGGTTCCGGCGCGTCCTCATGAAACACGATGCCCCAGCCCGCCTGGTCCAACCGTCCCAGGTCCACGCCCAGGAGCGCGGCGATCCCGCGCGTGCCAGCGTCGCACGACGCAGCGATGTTGGCGCCGCCGGGCGTGCGAATGATCTGCTTCGCCAGCTCAGTGAGTGGCGCCGGTGGCACGGCATAGTCGCCCGTGTCGGGGTCGATCCCATTGAAGTAGACAAGCGCAGAGTCGGAACTCCGGGTCGACTCCATCAGGCAGGCTCCGGTATCGGGATCGGGTGGCGCTTCATGGCCAGGGGATCATACTGCAAGGAGGCGAGTTTGTCAACTAATCGCTGCTTAATCCTGGGGGGAGGATGACGCAATCGCCCAGGAGATTTGGCCAGGCTTCGCCGCCGAGCCGAGGCGACATCGGCTGGGCCGGACTCCTTCGTGTCAGGGTCGCGCACGCCGGCGTGACGGCGGCCGTGACCCCATCGGCCGCCGTCACATCGCTGAACATCCGCACCCGCAGGTGCGATGCATGGTGAGCGCCGTTCTCTGCCGGACGCATAGCGTCTGCGGGTTTTCCCCTGGAGCCGGCTGCGGAGAATCGGCTGCAGGTGACGCGTGCCTACCCGAAGTTGAGTCTCATCAAATCCTGGCCGTAGGCGATATCCATCGTCTGGGCCGGGAACTCAGCGGCGCCGTAGATGCTCTCATGATGCTTGAAACCGGCGATCGGCTGCTGCTGGCCGTTGAGCAACAACGGACCGCTCCAGTCGAATTCCAGGCGTTCCTCGCGAATCGTTTGCCAGGTGACGCGCAGACCCTCGATCGTGGGACGGCTGGCGATCACCCGGCGCTGGAAGTTCTCGAAGCTGGTGTCGGTGTCCCGGGCGCCCATCTGGCAGAGCCAGGCGGTGCGCAGTCCGGCCGCGCGCAATTCCCGGTGGGCGTCCGGTCCGCGCCGCATCAACTCGAACGGCTGCGACGCGTAGAGGGCCAGATACGCATCTTCCACGCGGGCAAAGGCCCACCCTTCTGCAAGGAGGTGCTCGCTGAACGCATAGAGCGGGAAGTAGGCGTGCGTGAAGCGCAGCCAGGCGTTGGCCGGCAGATCGTAGAGGGCGATCAGTGTATCTTTCCACTGCGCGACCCGCGGCAGACTGCCGTTGCCTCGCCACCAGCCCGCTTCCCGGACGGCGGACTCGCTGAAGCTGGTCGGATGGTTGGTGAAGACCAGCGCCTCCGGGCCCAGCGTAGCCTGCCAGATATGCTCCTTCCGGCCGCGTTCGCCCGGTCGGAAGTCCTGTGCGGAGCAGAGGAGGAAATCGGCGGTGCGGTAGGTGACGGTGTTGACCTCCAGCGCTGCGGGCGGAGGCAGGGCCGAGGTCGACGCCCCGCCTGATGAAGCAGGCGTGCCCTGCCGCTCGCGCGCCCACACCGCGGTGTCCAGATCCGTCGCAATGGCCCCGATGATGCCCGGAAGCTGGTAGTTTTCGCTGGCCAGGGCGAGGCTCACGGCGGCGCGCAGGCCGCTCTGATAGCCGCCCACACCCCACAGGAGCCGGCCGATGCCTGACTGTGCCGCGAAGCGTCCGGAGCGCAAGGCAGACGGCTCGACATCGGCGCACGACCCGCCGAAGGTCCCACGATGGGATTGCAGGGCGATGCTGAACAGGCTCTTGTCCAGCAGCACTGCAGCCAGGTCGATGACCTGGTCATCCTCCGCCAGGTCGGTGAGCTGCGCGAGCGCGGTGATGATCGCGTCGACGTCCGTATTCCAGGCATTGAAGCCGCCCTGGCCGCGCGCTCGGAGCCAGGCCAGCGTCTGCTTCTCCCCACGGCTGCGCTCCTCCCGGCCCGTCAGGCCGGAGACAGAGAACCTGGCCTTGGGGAAGAGCTGTCCGGCCAACACCCGGCAGGTGTAAAGCTGGATCTGCTCCGATTCGGTCAACGATGGGCCATTGGGGGCGGCCGCGACCGTGTTCCCTTCCGTTGTCGCCCCATAGTCGAAGCCGGTGATCGCTTCCTCGAGCGCCGGACGCAGATCCGCGGGGAACTGCTCGTTCCCGGCCATGCGCCGCTGCACGATGATGAGCCCCAGCAGGTCGGACAGGCAGCCGTACTGCCGGCCGGCCACGCGCCGAATCGCCGCGTCGATGGCCTTGGGGTTCACGCTCCCCCACCAGCCCGCAGCCATGTTCGCCAACTGGGCGTAGATGTCGTCCCCACGCGAGGCCTGTCGCAGGGCGTCTACCAGGCGCTCTTCAGGGGTGGCGTCAGGCGTCTGGGCGAACGGCTGGTTGGCCACCCAAAATGCCAGCCTGCGCTCGGCGCGCAACTGGCCCTCGTAGTATATCTCGTGCGGCGGCATGAGCCGGGCCTGCATCGGTCCGGAAGGCAACTGCACCGCCGCAGGCGCCGCGATGGTCGTGCCCGGACCGACCGAACCGAACGATTCGCCGTAGATCCAGCCGTCCGGCGTCTGTGTGCGCATCACGCTTTGGAAACGCCCCGGCGCGTCATCGGCGCCGACGACGCGCAGCATTGCGTCGCGGGGGCAGACAGCCCTGTCCGTATAGGCATGTTGGAAGGCCCGCTCCATGGCGACCCGCTGCTTGACATCCTTCGTGACGGTCGGCGCCTTGGCCCGCACGGGCTTGCCCGCCTCGCTTCGGATGCGCACGGCGAATGCCAGGGCGGCCGGCCCCAGCACAACCTGGTCGAGCCGCACCAGCAGCGCGTTGTTGGCTGCTTTCAGGGCGACCGTGAAGGTGCGGCTGTGCGGCGTCTGGTCGGCAAGCTCCGCAATCTGTTCGCAGCGTCCGACCAGCTTGCCGTTGAGCCAAAGCGTGGCCGGACAGGTCGTGGTAATCTGCAATGTCGCGGGGCCGGCCGCCGCGGAGGAGAGTCCTACGAATGCCCAGGCGCGGCGGTGGGTGTAGGTGGCGCAGGAGTCGCTCCAGTCGAGCAGATGGTCGGCCTCGCAGTGCGCGACCGTCCAGTAGCAGCTCTGGTCGCCGAACGTTTCGCGCTCGCTCTCCATGGGCGCCTGGAAATCGGGGCGCTGGTAGTCCAGAGCCTCCAGGATGCGGGTCCTGAACGCAAGTTGCGACTCGGCGGGGGCCGGTCGCTCCTCGAGCAACCGGTCATGTGGCCCAAGAACCAGCCAATCGTCCACGAAGCCGTCGGTCAGCGGATAGGTAAGGTAGTTGCGCTTCATCGGGTCAGCCTGTGAGTTCCTATCGCAGAAGTGGGTTGCGAGCGCTCCAGGGGCCGTCGCCCCTGATCGCCGCGCCGGGATCGGCCGGCCGTGAAGGCCGGTCACCTCGTCGTTCATTATAGCAGGGGTCTGGCTCTCTGGCAGCATTCCAGGCCAACGGGCCGGAGAATGCCGCGCGATGCGTATGCATCATGCCTGCGGCCTGGCAGCAACACAGCGGGCGAAGTGCTGTGGCCCGACCTGGACGTCGGGCGGCTCCTCCTGATCGCAGACGCCCGGCACGGCGATGGGACACCGGGGATGAAAGCGACAGCCCTGAGGCAGCCTGAACGGGTCGGGCACACTGCCGGGAATCACCGCCAGGCGGTCGAGCCTGCGTTTGAGAGAGGGCACTGAGCGCAACAGCGCCTGCGTGTAGGGGTGCTGAGGCGATCGAAAAAGCTGTGCGACCGGCGCTGACTCGACGACCTTGCCCATGTACATCACCAGGACGTGCCGGGTCATGCGGGCGATCACGCCCAGGTCATGGGTGATAAAGAGGATGGCCATGCCGAGCTCGCGCTGCAGGTCTTTCATCAGCTTCAGGATCGTCGCCTGGGTGGTCACATCGAGGGCGGTGGTCGGCTCGTCGGCGATCAGCAGCGCCGGGCGGCACGAGAGACCCTGGGCGATCATCGCGCGCTGGCGCATGCCGCCGCTGAGCTGATGCGGGTAGCGGTCGATGTTGCGTTGCGGGTTGGGCATCCCAACGAGCTCCAGCGTTCCGATCGCCCGGCGTCGAGCTTCCGCCTGATCGACGTCCTGGTGAAGCAAGATCGCTTCGATGATCTGACTGCCCACCGTGTGCACGGGGCTGAACGAGGACATCGGCTCCTGGAAGATCATCGCGATCTCTGCGCCTCGAATGCGCCGGATATCCGCACTCGTGCGGCCCAGCTGCACCAGATCGACCGATTCCACCACTTCGCCCAAGCTGCCGTCCTCCTTGCGCTCCCGGCGATGTAAGATGACTTCGCCGGATACGATCGCCGACGGCGGGGTGATGCGCAAGATCGCGCGCGCGGTCATGGATTTGCCACAGCCGCTCTCTCCCACCAGGCCAACGCTTTGGCCCGAATCGACAGTAAAACTGGCGCCGTCCACTGCGCGCACCAATCCCTCGCGCAAGAAGAAGTGGGCCTTAAGATCCCGGATTTCGAGTAAGGGTTGGGTTTCGGTCATGAGCGTTAGTCGCGTCGCAGCCTGCTGGTCTGCCTCAGCACATTAGCATTGCGGCAGGTGTCAGGCGTTTGAAACTGAGGCCGGCAGGCAGCCGTATCCTGTTTCGCACCTCAGGTCTTGCCATACGGATCCGCCGCGTCGCGGAGGCCATCGCCGACGAAATTCAGCGTCAGGATCGCGGTGACGACCGCAACGGCCGGGAACAGGTTCCACGGCGCCAGCGCCACGGTGCGCAGGTTCTGAGCCTCCTGCAGCAGGACCCCCCAACTGACTACTGGGGGTTTCAGTCCCAGGCCCAGGAAGCTGAGCGCCGTCTCGGCCAGGATCATGCCGGGAATGGCCAGCGTCACCGCGGCGATGATGTGACTGAGAAAGGAGGGCAGCATGTGACGGAAGATGATCCTGAGCTCGCTTGAGCCGGCGAGGCGGGCGGCCTTGACAAAATCCTCCTCGCGCAAGCTCAGGAAGCGGCCGCGCACGACGCGCGCCAGTCCCGTCCAGCCGATCAGTGAGAGCAGGATGGTAATGGTGAAGTAGACCTGGATCGGCCCCCAATCCAGCGGGACCGCCGCCGCCAGACCCATCCACAGCGGGATCGTGGGCAGCGCCGACAGCATCTCAATGACGCGCTGAATGGCGAGATCGAGCCAGCCGCCGAAGTAGCCGGAGATCCCACCGAGGAAGATGCCCAAGATCAGGCTGATCCCGACGCCCACCAGACCGATCGTCATCGAAGGACGGGTGCCATGGATCGTCCGCGAGAGGACATCGCGGCCAAGGCGGTCCGTGCCCACCACGAACACCTGTGTGTCCGGGTCCTCCAGGCCAAACAGATGTAAGTCGCTCTTGATGATGCCCCACATGCGATACGGCGCGCCATGAACGAAGAAGTAAATATACTGCTTCACGCTGGGGTCATCCTCGTAGGTGTACCCCAACGTCTCCATGTTCAGGATGGCGGTGCGCGCGTAGACGAACGGCCGCAGCGATACGTTGCGTTGGCTGTCCACGAAGCGAATGGGTTGTGGCGGGGCCAACTGATAGTCGACATAAAACTCGTTGGGGTCATACGGCGCCAGGAATTCGCAGAACGCAGCCGTGAAATAGAGCGCCGCCACGACCGCAAGGCTGATTACGGCCAGCCGATGCCTGACGAACCGCCAGCGCATGAGCTGCCACTGCGAAGCCGAGTAGAGCTTCTCGTCGGCCGATGGTTTCCCAATGGCTGCGACCGTCTTTGACGTCGCCTCAGGACTGGCTGTCATCCTGTCATCCTGTGAGTTCCGCACGGCTCAGTACTTGATCCTGGGATCGAACAGCGCCAACAGCACATCGGAGATCAGCATCCCGATAACGGTCAATGTGCTCAGCAGGAGCACAAACGCGCCGGCCAGGTACATATCTTGCGCCAGCAGGGAGCGCAACATCAGGGGGCCAGTGGTCGGAAGATTCATGACAATGGAGACGATGGTGGCCCCTGAAACCAACTGTGGCAAGGCCCAGCCGATAGAGCTTATGAAGGGGTTGAGGGCGATGCGCACCGGGTACTTCCAGATAAGCCGCTGCTCACTGAGGCCCTTGGCGCGGCCGGCCTCAACATAGGGCTTGTTGAGTTCGTCCAATAGATTGGCGCGCATCGTGCGGATCAGGCTGGCGGTGCCGCCCAGTCCCAGCACGATGATCGGCAGCCAGAGATGCTTGAGCATGTCCGCCAAACGGGCCAGGCTCCACGGCGCGTCGATATACTCCTCCGAGAACAGGCCCGTGATGCTGGTGTCGAAGTAAGCAAAGGCGATCCACATCAAGATCAGGGCAATCAGGAAATTGGGGATGCCCAGCCCGATGAACCCCAGGAACGTGAAGAAATAGTCCCCTAGCGAATATTGCCTGACGGCTGAAAACACGCCGACCGGGATCGCCAGCAGCCATGTGAAGAGCAGGGTCGCGCTGGTTAGCACGATGGTCAGCCCCAGCCGCTCCCAGATCAACGTGCTGACCGGCTGTTTCTGCTCAAACGAATAGCCGAAGTCGCCCTTTAGCAAGATGTTGCGAATCCAGAGCAAGTATTGCACGTGGAATGGCTGGTCCAGACCGTACTGAGCTTTGAGCTGTGGAATGATGCCCTGCAGCTGATTGGCCGCCTGGTCCCCCTCCATCTGCCGCACCTGCGCAATGTAAGCGGTCAGGAAGTCGCCCGGCGGCAACTGGATGATGATGAACGAGATGATCGACACCAAGATGAGTGTCGGGATCGCGAGCAGGATGCGGCGAACGATGTAGCGGGCCATGCCATGCCTCTGACCCGGCCCTCCGCTCCCGCTTCGCTCTCACCCAAGAGGGAGCGGAGGGACCAAGGTTACTCCTCGATGTAGAACTGCGCCGGTTGCCCCATGTTGATGCGCATCAGCGCATTGGTAAAGAGCATCTTCTGCGGCACGTTCTTCATGCGATTGGTGATGACGCCGGGTACGGCGACTGCGCCGACGATGCCGATCGAGTAGCACTGGTCGTAGTAGATGTCCAGCGCCTCCATCAGCTTCTTATGGGCTGCATCGAGGTCCGCCATGCTATAGGCTTCCTCGATCAGCTTATAGCACTTGGTCGCGGGTTCGACGTCCGGGTTGCCGGCGGGCGGCTGGATGGCGAGCGGATCCTTGGGGTTGCGGATGTAGCGGCCCCAACCGCCGCCGATGGTGAAATGCCAGGCGTCATAGGCCAGCGGGGTCGCCGTATTGCCGGGTGAGCCTCCCACAACCGAGTACCGATCGCTAAACTGGATCTGCTCGCGCAGCGAGCGCTCCATTGCGTTGATGTTGGTCTTGATGCCGACCGCTTCCCAATACTTCTTGGTCAACTGATACAGATCGTCGTTGATGGTTCCAGGCGCCGTATCCACATCCAGGCGCAGCGTCATCGGCTTCCCGTCCGGCCGCGTGCGGAAGCCATCGGCGCCCTTCTTCAGTCCCAGGCCATCCAGCAGCTTGTTGGCTTGATCGACATCGTACGCTGCGAACTTCTCCTCGTATTCCTTCTTGTAGACCGGCGAGCCCTTGACCGGCGCGCCCTGCCGCGGCTCGGCCAACCCCTTGTACAACAGGCTACTGACCTCCTTGCGGTTGATCGCGTGCGAGAGGGCTCGGCGGAAATCGGCCTTGCTCACGATGGCCGACTGCGCTTCATCGACCTTGGTGTCCTCGTTGCGCGGCGTAGGATTGATGGCCCAGCCGACGTTGCTGTCATCCGCCCATACATACACCTTGTAGTTGCCCTTGGCCTCGTTTTCCTTGAGCAGGGTGTAGTCTTTGAGCTGGACATGGCGGAACTGGCAGTCCACCTTGCCTGCCACACACATCAGGTTGAAGCTCTCCTGGTTTTCGAAGAAGTCATGGGTGATCTGGTCGATGTAGGGCAGTTGATTGCCCTCCGAGTCCACCTGGAAATAGAACGGGTTGCGCTCCTGCACCATGCGTTCGTTGGAGGCCGGCTGCTTTGTGACCCACGGACCCACGATCGGCAAATCGGGATTGAAGGCGAACATGTCGATCGGCCCGCCGATCCAGAGCTGCTTCCAGCTCTGCAGCTTGCGCTTCGCCACCTCCTCGTCCAGCGCCTTCGGGTCAGCGAAGGCTCTGTGAAACTTCTGGAGGTAGTGACTGGGTACGAGGAAGTTGAGGCCGCCGATGAGGCCCCAGGCTTCGCCGCGCACCACGCCCAGCGGCAGCGTGCCGTTGGGCTTCGAGTACTTACACACGAACGCATACTTGCCGTCGGCGACGATATCGGTGAGGTTCTGCTGCTGCCGGACGTTGTCGTACAAGCGGCCCGGCGCCAGTTCTTCGTTCAGGAGCACGTTCTTGAACCACCAGACGGCATTCTCCGACGTAATCTCCACGCCGTCCGACCACTTGTGCCCCTCGCGCAGCTTCCAGGTGAACTCCGTGCCGTCCGCATTGACCTTGTAGCTTTCGGCCACGTTGGGGATCAAGGTCAGGCTGCCTGCCCCCTCGGGCGCGTCCATTTCCAACAGATGGTCGGCAATGGTCGTGTGCACGCCGAAGCGATCCGATGCCCCGCGGTAGGCGCGACGCCACGTGCCGCCGTACTTGCCGACCTTGGCGAACGGTTTCTGCGCTTTCGGGTTCTTTGGCAGGCGTTGATCTACAGGCGGCAGCTTTCCGGCCTTGACCAACTCGGCCAACGCCGGCGCCTCTTTGTACTTTGAGGTGGGCGCAGCCGTCGGAGCCGCAGCTGCCGTGGCAACGGTCACGGGCTTCTCGGTCGCTTTCGGGACCGCGGTAGGCTGAGGCGCAGCCGGTTTTTCGGTAGCCTTGGGGGCCGCAGGTGCGGCCGTGGGGGCGGGCGCAGGCGCGCCGCACGCGGCGGCCGTCACACCGGCGCCGACCAGGGCGGTCAGCCGCAGGAACTCACGTCGGGTGATTCGGGTCTTGTTCTCGTCCACAGTGCCCTCCTTACAGGGAATGCCAGTGATTGCCGGGCTGGAATCCAAGATCGCCAATTCGGAGTCTCCGCTTCAACCTCCTTCTGCCATTTGAACGCCCTGGAGTTGCAGCTCCTCGGCGCGATGGCAACTGACGAAGTGCTCGGGCTGCACGGCGCGCAGCGCCGGCGCCGCGTGCTCACAGATCTCAATGCGGTACTGGCAGCGCGGATGGAAGTAGCACCCACTTGGCGGGTTGGCGGCGTCGGCCACTTCGCCGGGCAGGATCACAGGCTCGATCTCCACGGTCGGGTCAGGATCGGGCACCGCGGAGAGGAGCGCCTCGGTGTAGGGATGCATGGGCAGGCTGAACAGCGCGGCCGTGGGCGCCATCTCGACCACCTTGCCCACATACATCACGGCCACCCGATCGCTGATGTGCTGGACGACGCTGAGATTGTGTGCGATGAACAGATAGGTGAGGCCGTACTGGGTCTGGAGGTCCTGCAGGAGGTTCAGGATCTGCGCCTGGATGGAGACATCGAGCGCCGAGACCGGCTCGTCGCAGACGATGAACTGCGGATTGAGCACCAGTGCGCGCGCGATGCAGATGCGCTGTCGCTGCCCGCCGCTGAACGCGTGCGGATAGCGCGCCATGTGCTCCGGCCGCAGTCCGACCACCTCTAGTATTTGCGCCACACGGTCCTTCAGCGCTGGGCCCCTGGCGACGCGGTTGACCAGCAGCGGCTCGCCAATGATTTCCTGCAGCGTCATCCGAGGATTGAGCGACGAAAACGGGTCCTGGAACACCAACTGCATGTTGCGCCGCAGCAGCTTGAGCTGACTGCGCTGCGCCTGCCCGACGTTCGTCCGGCCCAGTTCGCGATCGCTGAACCAAATCTCGCCCGCAGTGGGGTCTTGCAGCCGGACGATCAACTGCCCGGTGGTGGTCTTCCCACAGCCGCTCTCCCCCACCAGTCCCAGCGTCTCGCCCGGCATGATGTAGAAGCTCACCCCGTCGACCGCGCGTACGGCGCCCGTTGTGCGCGCAAAGAACCCTTCGCCCTTGATGGGGAAGTGTTTCTTGAGGTCGACGACCTCAAGCAAGGGCAGAGTGGCGGTCATGCGACTCCAGTCACCGGCTTCCGTATCATCGTCTCGAATCCTGGCTGCAAAGGATAGCAGCGAAAGTCATCCACCTGCGCGGCCTGCACCTGCTCCAGCCACAGTCCGTGCATTCCCGGCAGCGGCTCAGGCGAGGCATTCACCACCTCGACATCGCGCACGGTCAGCCCCTGCACGCCGTGCACGATGACGTGGGCCGGAATCGTGCGCACGTGCGGTAGATCATGGTTCCACTGGCCTGTGCTCGGCGTCGGGTCCGCGAAGCGGCTCAACTCCTGCGGCCCGCTGACCTGCAGCAGGACGTTGTTCAGCCGCAGGTTCTCGACGGGCGCGCTGGCCCAGCCACCGATGATGATGCGCCCGCGCGAGCGGATGACCCAGTTGGAGAAGGTGAGCCCTCTCACGCTGCCCGGCGTAGCGGGCGCATCAGAGCCTTCTTCGCTCTGCCTGGCGTAGTCGTGGATGCCCTGGCGCTTCCATTCCGGGTTGCGCACATCGATATGGATCGGCCGCTCGCTGAAGTTCGGCGGCGTGGTTCCGCCGTGCATCACGATATTGGAACAGGCAATATCCTCGATCACTGCACCGTTGCGCAGGTAGATGCCGAAGGCGCGCTCGCTGTTGTAAATCACGCAGTTGCTGATCGCGATCTGTCTGAACGGATACTTGCAGCCGGTGTAGAACTTCAGCGCACAACAGCGGGTCGAGAGGATGCAGTTCGTGATCGTGATCCGCTCGCACGGTCCGGTGCCAGGCAGGGTGAAGGCCACGATCGAATCATCGCCGTTCTCGATGTGACAATCGCTGATGAGCACATCCTGACACGCGTTGATGTCGATGCCGTCCGTGTTCGGGCCGTCCATCGGGTTGAGGATCTTGACCCCGCGCACCCACACCCAACGCGACAGCCGCATGTTGAGCGCCCAACCCGCAGAATTGGTGAGCGTGACGTCCTCAATCCGCACGTCGTGCGAGTCCGAGATGTCCACCATCGGGCTGGGGCGCAGGTCGTGGGGCGACTTCGCCAACCGATAGCCGCGCCAGGGGAGCTTGCCATCCACCGGATGCTCGGCGTCGTCCCAGAACGCCGGCCCCTGGCCGTCGATCACGCCGCCGCCGGTGACCCGCACCCGCTCACACCCATGGATGCGCAGCAGGTGGTGGCCCGTCTGATCGCCGTCACGGCCGCGGGGAGCTCGCGTGTAATCCTCCATGCGCGAACTGCCCAGCAGCGTCGCGCCGGCGCTGAGATTCAGCGTCGTACAACTGCGCAGTTCCAGGGTGCCGACCAGGTAGCAGCCAGCGGGCACGTGCACTTCTCCCCCACCCGCCCGGCCGCACGCATCCAGGGCAGCCTGGATGGGTCGGGTATCCAGTGTGACACCATCGCCCAAGGCGCCGAAATCACGAACGTTGAACATGCAAGATCTCCTGCGGGCTGCGGGACGTTGCGATGCTATGCGAGAAAGAACATCATGCCAGCGCGAGTCAACTCATGCCGCGACGGCGCTCTTTCCTGCTGCAACGCCGCCGCGTTCACGCACTTCGGGCTCCGCATACCCTATAACACCTCAATTGTGCTGTCCACGAGATCGCACGCCGCAATTCCGGCGCGCGGTGACCTGGCCAACGGACTGCGGCAGTAGCCGCCCTGCAGGTTGCGACCCCACAGAATGTGGAAATCAGGGACCGTATCAGTATTGAACTGATCCCGCTCGTAGTACAGGTCGAACCCACCGTTGACTGCCTTAATCGGGTGACGCCAACCCGGCGGACAGATGACCTTGCCCGCGACGTCGGTTCGCGGCCAGGCGACCATCAGGTTGTCGACGACGAGGTTGGCTGCGTGCTTCGCTACGAC
>CAYRFV010000024.1:0-32686 GCA_964423545.1 uncultured Anaerolineales bacterium
CGTCACCATGGCGCCGATGTGGACCAGATGGGCATCGTCGTCCATCGCAACCAGGTCCAGTGCCGCGATGTCCTGCAGGTCGACCACGGCTTCGACGGTCGGATCACCGGACCCAACAAGTGTGTCGCCGCCAGCAAGAGACACCGTGTACACCTCGCGGCGCGCAAGCAACTGCAGGGCCCGAGCCACCCCCTCACTGTTGGCGGGACGATGGTATTCGCGCAGGTTGATCAGCATCCGATGCCTCCATTGTGACAGACCGGCAGCGAAGCCGGCAGGAATCCTCACGAGCGCATTATACCGCACGATGTCCGGCCTGGACGCATCTCATGGAGTCGCTTGCGGCGAGTTGTGATATAATCGTCGCATTCGTGGCGCTAGATTCGTCACCAGGAGGACAAGCAATGGGAGGCGCGTTGGGTTCGCTGTTGGTCTTTGCACTGCTGCTGTTCGCTGTGTTCATCGTCGCCAGCGCAGCCATCAAGGTCGTCCAGGAGTACGAGCGTGGGGTGATCTTCCGCCTTGGCAGGCTGATCGGAGCCAAGGGGCCCGGGTTGTTCCTGATCATCCCGATCGTCGATCGGATGGTCAAGGTCGATCTGCGCGTGGTGACGCTGGATATTCCGGCGCAGGAGGTGATCACCAAGGACAACGTCACCGTCAAAGTCAATGCCGTCGCATACTTTCGAGTCGTGGATCCGTCGCGGGCCATCGTTGCGGTGGAGGACTTCCGGCGTGCCACCTACCAGATCTCCCAGACCAGTCTGCGCTCGGTGCTGGGCCAATCGGAGCTCGATGAGCTGCTCACCCATCGGGACGCCATCAACCAGAAGCTCCAGCAGATCATCGACGAGCAGACCGAGCCTTGGGGCATCAAGGTCAGCATTGTCGAGGTCAAAGACGTGGAACTGCCGGAGCAGATGAAGCGTGCGATGGCGATCCAGGCGCAGGCCGAGCGCGAGCGCCGTGCCAAGATCATCAATGCCGAGGGGGAGTATGCCGCGTCGGAACGTCTCAAGAGCGCGGCCAACATCATGGCGCAGGCGCCGGCCGCTCTGCAACTTCGCTATCTGCAGACGCTGACGGAGATTGCCGCAGAGAAGAATTCGACCATTATCTTCCCGCTGCCGATGGAGCTGATGCGTGCCTTCATGGGCATGACTGCCATCCTGCCGGATAGCACGCCGACGTCACCCGCCGAGCCAGCTCCCCCTGCGCCGGCGGCTCAGCCCACTGAAGGGGAGGCATAGGTTCTCCCGGATCGCGAAAGTAGCCCATCCAAGGGGCCGGGAGCGGGGGATGAGGACACTGAGAGGGCTGCGCGGCTACATTGCGCTGTCTCTGGCGTGGGCGGCCGTGCTTGGCGCGGCCCTGTTCATCGCTCGCCGACCCGCGGCCGAGCCCATTGAGATCCTGCCGCCGCCGACCGCCGGGCCGACGACAGCGCCCACCCCCACGGCAACGCCTGGCCCCTTGCGAGTGGACGTAGCGGGCGCCGTCGTCTCGCCCGGCGTGTACATGCTGCCGCGCGGCAGCCTCGTCAACGATGCGATCGCCGCGGCCGGCGGGTCCGCGTCCGGCGCGGACCTCGACCGCCTCAACAAGGCGCTGCCACTGCACGACGGCGCGCAGGTCTTTGTGCCGCGTGTCGGTCAGTCCATCCCAACGGTGGTAAACCCGCCCGCCACCCCGACGCCGCCGCGTTCGCGCCTGACGCCCAACCCGGGCTTACAAGGCGCGATCGATCTCAATACCGCCACGTTGGAGCAGCTCGACACGCTGCCGGGCATCGGACCGGCGACAGCGCAGCGGATCATCGAAGGCCGGCCCTACGCCTCGATCGAGGACCTGCTGCGCGTCAGAGGGATCGGGCAGGCGACCTTCGAGAAGCTGAGAGATCTGGTGGTAATCAAATAGCGCTGGATCTCTTGGGTGATCGGGGGGCGCCACTGATTCGGTCAGGCTCCTGGCGGGAATAGTAAGCTCGGTCACTGGCATCCGCGCACAGTCGGTGTACTCTAGCCAAAGATTCTTCCTCCTCCTTTGCACACGAACGCCGGGGATGCCAGTACCCCGGCGTTCGTGTTTAACCGAATCGCTTGCGCGCCGAGCGAATGCGCCGCAACTGAATCCGCCGCCAACCCGTTGGGTTGGCGGCGGACTGCTTGCTGTGGCGTAGTTCGGTGAAACTTACTACTTCGCCAGTTTCTGCGCCGCCAACTGCGCCTGCCGCGCAGCATCGATCGAGTTCGCGAGTACGCGCGCGGCTTCCTGCGGGCTGTGGAAGCCGGTGCTGTTTTCCGCGGCTACAAAGTCCCAGTAGAACGTGGCCTTCCGCTGAAGCTGGAGCGCGTCTTTCAACTGCTCTGCCGTCGCGCCGGCTGCCTTAGCCGCATTGATCGCATCGATGGCATCCACGATCGCGGTCTCTGCCTTGCGCAGCAGCTCGGCGGTGTTGTTCTGAATGATCGCGATGCGATCCTTCAGTGCTTGTTCGTCCTGCTTGTGACAGGTCTGGCACGCGGCATTGATGTTGACCAGCGGGCTTCGCAGCCAGTGATCGGACACTTTGACCGCGCCCTCGCGCACGTAAGGCATGTGGCAGTCGGCGCAAGCCACGCCGGAGCGAGCATGCAACCCGCTGCTCCACATCTCGAACTCGGGGTGCTGGGCCTTGAGCATCGAGGCCCCGGTTTCCTTGTGCGTCCAGTCCTTGAAACCGTACTCGTCGTAGTGTTTCTCCATGTCCTCGATCTTCAGCCCTTTGCTCCAGGGGAAGGTGAGGAGCTTGTTGTCGCCTTTGAAGTAGTATTCGACGTGGCACTGCGCACAGACATAGGAGCGCATTTCCTGGCGGGTGGCCTTGCTCAGATCGATGCCGCGCGCTTCCATCGCGTTCTTGAACGCCGGCCGGCTGATCCACAGCTCCATGGTCTGGGGATTATGGCAATCGCGGCACGACGAGCCGAGGTGGAGCGTGCTGGAAATCTCCGTGTAGGGTGTGCTGTTGAACTTCTCCCAACCCATCTGCTCGATGAGCAGCGGCGCCTCGGCTGCATGGCAGTTCGCGCACGCGCCGGGCTGCTTCGCCACGACCTGGCGTTGCGTCTCTTTCTGATCGCTCAGCGCGTAGTAGTGACCGCTCTCCTCATTGTAGTCCACGCTGAAAGGCATCGCAGCCCAGATGCGCTTGAGGGCCGGGAATTTCTCCAGCTTGTCCCAGGGCACCGACCCCCCGTAAGGGGTCTGGATGGTGCGATCTTGCGTCTTCATAAAGGAGTCGTATTCGCGCGGGAAGTTCTTTCCCCACACGGCAGGGTCCAGCTCTTTCTCGCCGATCGTTACAACCTTCAGCGGATACTCGACCGCCTCGGCCTTGCGCGTCATGATGTTCGTCAGAAGAAAGCCCAGCGCGCCCAAGAGCACGAATCCGACCACGAAGGCAAGGACAACCCACGGCCAGCGGCGGCGCGGCGGGGCGGGCGGAACAGGTGTAGATGACATTGCAGATCCTCCAGGTTTGGTCAGAGCTCTCCGGTCTCTGTTTCTCGTCTCGGTCTTCCGTTCATATCTCATTCACTTCCCGTGCCCGACGCCGGCATGGCAACGCAGGCAATCGGTGGAATCCGGGTCATCGCGATGGCTGATCGCCACGGTCAGATCGGCGTGGCAGGTGAGACAGGCATGCTGCGTCACATCGCGATTCAGCGGCGTGATGCGAATCGGCTCCGGGAAATCGCCTGTGGTGAAGGCATAGCTGTGGCGAAGCCCATTGATCCCCTTGATGGCGTACTTATGCACCAGATTGTCATGCGGTGCGTGACAGTCGTTGCAGACAGCAACATGCTTGTGCGAGCCGCGATTCCAGCCGTCGTAATACTCGCGCATGATGTGACAGTTTGCGCAGGCCTGCGGGTCATCGGTCAGATATGAGAGGCCTTGAGCATATTGCACCGTGAATCCGCCCAGTCCCACGATGCCGCCGAGCAATCCGGCAAGCACCAGAAGCACCCAGAAGGGGAACAGGCTGGTGAAGAAACCGCCCCTCTCTTTGGGCGGAGGACCTTCAGGCGCACGAATCGGTTCATCCATGCATGAATCCTCGCCAAGTTATGCCAGAAGCTCTTGGTTCAACCGGCCGATCGGCTGGGTCGCGCCTCGTGCGCCGGCAGAACACCCATTCCTGGCCTGGCCCCGGACCGCCAGAGCATGCCGCTGCCGACCAGCGCCAACACCGCACCGCCCACCAGCAAGGGCACGCGAATCACGTCCACCCACTGCGCGCCCTCGGGGCCGATGTGCGTCGGGCCGGCCCACATGGGCGTGGTCAGGACAATCAGGCCGCTCCAGAACGCAGCCAGTCCGGCGGGAGCGGCAAAGTCGTCCTTCGCCATGCTCACAAAGCCACCCACACGCTTCCAGAGCGGCGGCAGACGGAGGAGCAGGAAAAAGATCAACACCAGCGTCGTCAGGTAAAAGCGCATGTTCTGCGGCGCACCCTTACCGCGCAGCGCAATCGATGCAAAGGTCTGTACGCCCGCGAGGATCATGCTGGCGGTCAGCACCAACAGCGCATTGCGATAGGCGTCCGGCTTGCCGCGAGCCAGTGCGAGCGTGACCGCGAGACCCCAAATCGAGACGGCGATGGCAGCCACCATCAACAGGATGTAGAGCCACTGGAACGAGGCCAGTTGCGCCATCGACGGTCCCCAGCCCATCGGATTGGATGCCACACAGAACGTGCCGATGCCGCCGAGCAGGTTGAGAACGGTGGCGCCGGCCATGAGAACAATGGCCAGGATGCGAAGCATCCGTCCGCCGCTGGAAGGCTGCGAGGTCATCGTCGAAACCCTTTCATCTGAATGAATTCGAAGCACAGCAAGCCGAGCCAAAACCCTTGACAGCTTGCCCGCCCTCCGTGGCTTTTCGTCAATCGTCCGCCATCACAGTGCCACGATCAACATCGCGCCGAACATGTACAGCGACGCATACTTGAAAAGAGCGAAGCTTGCGCGCGGCGACGGCCGCACCACACCCACGACAGCCAGTGCAAGCAAGCCTGCACCGAGCAGCCCCAACACCCACATCAACCCTGCTTGCACTCCGATCATCGCCGCCACGCCCGCCATGACCAGCGCGGCTGTCAGGCTGGCGATGGCGATCACGACCCGCGTCAGATAGAACCCGTATGCGCCGGGGAAGGTCGGGATGCGCGCCGTCTGGTAGTCATCGAAGTGACGCATCGAAAAAGTCATGATGTGGGTCGGAATCCAGAAGAGCACGCCGAGCGCCAACATGACGCCCACTACGTCGATGTATCCGAGCGCCAGCGTTCGGCCCGCCAGCACCGGCATCCCACCGGCCAGCCCGCCGATCAGGATCGAGTACGGTGTTCGCCGTTTGAGCCAGGCGGTGTAGACAGCAACGTCGAAGAACAACCCCGCAAAGACAATGGCGCCATACAGCGGCGCCAGCGCCAGCGCCCAGCCAACGCCCAACACCGACAGGATGCCGCCCAGGATAGCCGCCTCGCGCACCCTGATGTGGCCCGCCGGCAGCGGTCGCCAGCACGTGCGCTTCATCACGCCGTCGATGTCTCGATCGTAGACCATGTTGAGCACGGTGCTGCCGCTGATCGCCAGAAACAGGCTGCCGACCATGGCCAGGAAATCCGGCCATGCGCCGCCTGGCACGCGTGCGCTCAGATATCCGGCAATCCCGGTGGCCAGAAGCAGACCCGTCTGAAGGCTCTTGATCAGCGGCCCATAGCGACGGAGCAGCGATCGTCGTCTGCTGTTTCCCGAAGGGCTTTCTTTCATCGGCTACTCGACATCACGTGCGCACCGGAATCCAACACTCGGACTGGCATAATCGGGGCGGGCGCTGTTGCGTTCCCAGATACGTAGATTATACACATAGTTGTCTTTGCTGCCACCCCGCAGCCAACGATCGTGGATGCCGATCTGCACGTCGGCGGTCCACTGCCAGACGTTGCCGGCCATATCATACAACCCGTAAGGGCTGCGCCCACCCGCCGTCCGGTAGCCATCGTGAGTCTTGCCGTTGTAGAAGCCCACCGGCGTCGTGTCACCTTGCTTGCCCGCCAGGCGTTCGAATGGGTCACGGCTGGCATAGAAGTTGGCGCGATTGAGCGTGCTCTCGTGGCCCCAGGGGAACGGACGGTTATCATCCCCGCGGGCGGCCTTTTCCCATTCCAACCCCGAAGGCAGCCGCCAGCCATAGAACTCGCAGAAGGCTTTTGCGCCAAACCAGGTGATCAGGGTCATCGGATGGTTCTCGTAGCCCGGCTTGACACCGAATCCGGCGCCATCCGAAGATAGCCGTAGGCTCGGGTCCTTGAGCGGTACATGCAGCCAGTCGCCTGCCTTGATCTCCTTTTCATGCTTGTGGCCGTGGAACGGATCGCCGGGATAATAGCCAACGACCTGGTCGCCGTGAACCTTCGCTGTGCCTGCAGCGACAGCTTCGTTGAGATACCGGGCATACTGGGCGACGGTCACATCCGTCACCATCATCTCGTAGGGCTTCTCGATCCAGCCCTTCTCCTCATGCTGTCCGAGCACGAACGCGCCCGCCGGCACCTGCACCCAGGCGGATGCATCGACGCCGGTTTCCACCTTCGCCAGCGCAGCCGTCGCCACCGGCGCCGTGCAGCCGGTCAACAGGAGTAAGGCTGTGGTCAGCGTGAGAAGGATGACGGCCACGAGCCATCGTCGATCGTCCATCGTCCATCGTCTTTGGGCTTGCGTCCTTCGCCGGCCCTCTGTCATCGCGGCGCCTCCAGACTGGACTCAGATGCCTCCCTCCGCCAGCGCCCGTTGCCTCGGAGCAGATCGATCAGCCGCCACACCATCAGCGCGGCCAGCGCCAGCAGCGTGGTCGCCAGGGCTGCGTCCGCAATCAGCATCACGACGTCCACAAGCGGCTGCTGCGCCGCCTCGCTGACAAAGAGACGCTTGGTCTCGAACAATGAGACCGCGGCGAAAGCGATGTCCGAGGCGATGATCACGACCCAGCCGAACACCTGCCGCACCTTGCCTTTCAGCCCGACCATGTCGGCGTAGAGCAGCAAGATGATGGTGGCGATAATGCCAGCAAGGATATGCCAGTGGCCGGTCAGCGCGATCTGCTCCTCGCGCAGCGGCCACTGGCGGATGGTCTTCAGCTGCACCGCCATGAAGATGCCGATGGCGGTCACCACGAAGTTCATGTAGATCATCTGCCACAACATGCCGAACCTGAGCGGGTCGTGCAGCAGCGCCGCCAGCTTCTGACCGAAGCTCGGCCGTTCGATGCCCTGCGCCGCCAGCCGAGCCTGGGCGGTCTTGCGCCAGCCAAAGTAGACGAGCAGCCACGAAGCCAGCAACACCGGCGTCGAACCGACGTTGATGATCATGTGGGCAATCGGTCGGACAACCAGGATGGCCCAGACGCCAGCGGTGATGACGAGAGTGCCGAGGATCAGCAGCGGCATGGCCCACCGATGCAGCTTGCCTTTGAAGTCAAACCACCGACCGACGATCAGGGTCAGGGCGATGGCAATCAGCGTGAGCATGATGTGCAGATGGCCGATGACCGCCAACTCCAGTTTCGTCTTCTCAGGGATGCGGATGACATCCTCGGCCAGGAAGGCCTGGAAGCCGTTGCCGAACATCGACCCCGGCACGGCGCCGAACAGCGCCGAGCCGAGAGTGGCGGCCGCCATGACGAAGAAAGCGAGCCGCTCCACGTCCAAGCCGCTCTTCGTATGCGCATAATTCGGGTCGGTGACGCGATACTCAGCCCGCCACGGCCACAGCGCGACCGCCAGTTGCAGGCCGGCGAAGAACACCAACGCCTGCCCGGTGATGAAAAGCCCGTGGAAGACGAGGTTGTGACCGAAATATCCGAACGCCAGCCCGAAGATCAGCGACGTGAGGTAGCCGACCGTAATCGTCGCGTTGATGGTGGCCTGCTGCTGCGGCTTCATCGGCACCAGCGCGGTGATCAGGTAGGTCTCGATGGCCACCACGGCCATGGCGATGGTGTGATAGAGCAGGATGATGCGGCCTTCGCGCTCGGCTTCCACCAGTCGCATGCCGTAGAGCTGTACCGCTGCGGCGGTGATGCCCCACTCTTTCAAGGGGCCGGACAGCATCCCCCAGACCGCCGTGACCAGCGAGATCAGCGCGATGGCTACCAGGATAAGACCTTTTGTGGAACGAAACAGGTAGTTGAAGCGAGCCTGAACTGCTGCCATGGACGCTGCTGCGTGCCTCCCCTCGGACGGATGCCGTCTGCTGGCGCGATACGAGCTGCCAGCCGCGCTGGCCGCAACCAACGCGCGTATCCCGGCAATGACTTCGTCCAGGATACCACAACCGTGCAACAAAGTCGTTGACTTTCGTCAAGTGCAGAGACAGTGCAAGTACGAAGCGATCAGTTCGCGAGCAAACACCGAGATGGAGATGTAGATCACTGCAACCGGCCGCATTTGGTCGTATGCATGGAAGAATGCTCTGGTTGCAGTGAATCAATGAGGCGCACAGTGTGCGGGAGAGGGCCACATGCCAAGACGCAATGTGTATTGGAGCGCTCTGTTCGCGGTGATCGTGATCGTCCTGCTGGGGCTGCCGATAGCGGCGGGCGCTCAGTCAGCGAGCGGGATCACGAGCATCCAGGATGGCGCCACGGTGAGCGGCAAGGTCGAGGTGTCGGGGACTGCAACCGCGCCGGTCTTCTGGAAATGGCAGTTGGATCTGCTGCCAGGTAAAGACCCTTCTGCCGCCATCTTTCTGGCCTCAGACACCCGGTTCGGACCATTCAGCTATGTCCTGGACACCACCCGCTTTCCGGATGGACCGCATGCCCTGCGGCTGCGCGTCGTGCATCCCGACGGCAACTACTCCGAATCGATCACCAGGGTAACCTTTGCCAATCTGGCTGCCAAATCGAGCACACCGACGCGGACACCCGCGCCCACCACGGCGCCGGTTGTCGTGGTCGCAGGAACGCTCACGCCGACCGCAACGATCACCCTCGTCACCTCCATCGCTGCGTCACCGATGATCACGTCGACTGCTCCGAAGACAGCCGCGCCCACTCCCACTGTCAACGGGATCACCAGTGTGCAGAGCGGCTCCACCGTATCAGGCACGATCACGGTGCAGGGCAGTGCCAACGATCCGGCCTTCTGGAAGTGGCAGTTAGATCTCTTGCCCGGCGGTGATTCGAATGCGGCCGCCTTCGTGGCGTTGGGCACGACCACCGGTCGCTTCAGCTCGGTGCTCGACACCACACGCTACCCGAACGGCAAGCACGTGCTTCGCCTGCGCGTGGTGCGCTCCGACGGCAACTACTCGGAGCACCTGACGCCGTTCAGCATCGCCAATCCGATTTGGGCTGCGCCACCGAATCAGATGGACGCCAATATCCGCGGCGGTTAGAGATCGATCGCCTCACCAGGGCGCTCGGGTGCTCACTCGCGAACGGCCGTCCAGGCCGCCATCAGCTCTCGGTTGCAGGGCACGGCCTCGAGCATCTGACGGCGCAGGACGGGATCGGCGACCGCCGCCGTGCGGTGCTGCAGCAGGTCGACCCCTTGCTGCAGCACGTCTCTGGCTCGCGCGACATCTGCGGGTCGTCCCTTCGCTGCGGCCTGAAGCACTCGATAGCAGACCAGGTACACGAGCACGGCACTCTCGATGCCGTCCGTGCCATGGGTCTCGATCCAGGCCAGGATCTCCTCAACGCCTTTGGTCGCCTGCGTGAGCTGCCCTGCAGCAAGCGCAACGCGAGCCAGGCCGGCGAGGTCGTCCAGCGTTGCGCCGCTGTCGGTATCGAGGCTGCGCCGGATGCTGAGCGCCTGCGCGAAGGCGTTGTTGGCAGCCGACAGGTCCTCGCCGTCGCACAGGGCATGACCCAAATGCGTCAGCGTGTACGCCTCGCCGCGACGATCACGGATGTCACGTTGGATGGCCAACGCCTGATGGAACGACTCCAGCGCATCGGCGTGTTGGCCGAGTTGGTGGGAAATCAACCCCAGCGTGTCCAAACTGACGGCCTGACTCTCGCGGTCGCCGACCTCGCGCGCGATCTCCAGGGCCTGGAGATGGCAACTGCGCGCGGCCGGGTAATCGCCAAGATCGCTGAGCGCGCCGCCGAGGTCCCCCAGAATCAGCGCCTCACGGGCGCGCCAGCCGATCCGCCGGCAGAGCTCGAGCGCCTGGCGAAGATCGCTGACGGCCCGGGGTAGGTCGCCCTGAACAGCATGCAGCCCCCCCAGAAGGAGCAGACAGTTGGCCTCGCCCTGACTGCTATCGAGCGCCCGATACGCTTCCTGCGCCGCCTCCAGGAAACGCTGCGCATCCACGATGTGGTGCGCCGAGAACTGGTTCAGGCCGAGAAAGTAGGTGATCTGCGCCACCAGACTCGCATCCTTCATGTCACGAGCCAGTTCGAGCGCCATCTCTAGCCAGCTGCGCGCCTCCCCGTATGCACTCAGTTGTCGCGAAACAAGACCGAGAAGGGCATACGCCTGAGCCTCGAGCGCGGCCTCGCCGACCGCTTCGGCGCGCATCACGGCCTGCAGCCCGTGCGCATGCGCCGCCGCGTAGTCTCCTGTGAGACGCGCGTAATTCGCCTGCCGCAGGCTGACCTCGGCCTGAACCCGGCGATCGTTCGTGGCGGCAGCCAGCGTATCCAGCTCCGCCAGATCGGCGGCCTGTGCGATGCGCCGGCCCTGCCAATTGTAGACCGCCTCGCGCGCCAGCAGGAGCTGACAGCGCGCGGTGGTGTCGAGATCAGGAGTCAGCGCGAGCGCCTGCGTGAAGTGTCCGACTGCCTCATCGTGGGCATAGCGCGCCGCGGCCAGCTCGCCGGCTCGCCGATGATAGCGAGCCGCTTTTGGGTCGATCCCGGCGATCGCGAAATGCCGGGCCAACTGCACGGCAACATCATCCAGCTGGGCTTCGTAGAGCATCTCCAAGACGTTGCCCACATCCTCATGTAGATAGGAACGTTCGGCCTCGTCCAGGCCCTCGTAGAGATACTTCTGGAAGATGCTGTGGCGAAACTGATAGTGCGATAGCCGCCGGCCGCCCGCTCGCTCGACGCCCGCCGCGCTGACCAGTCGGTGCTGGCGGTTCATCTCCGTGCTGAGACTCCTCACTACCTCGCGGTCGTCAGCTTTGCGAATCTGTGCGATCACCTCGGCGGTGAAGCGCTGTCCCTCCACGCTGCCCAGCGCCAGCGTTTCGCGCCCTTCCTTGTCGAGGCGCAGCAGCCGCTCTTCGATCACCCCTTCCACGCGAGCCGGCAACACTGCCCAATCGACATCGGGCGCTGCGACCCATGCTCCGTCGACATCCCTGACGAGTTGGCGACGCTCTCGCATATAGTGCAACAGCTCTACCACAAAGAGCGGATTGCCGCCTGTATGGTAGACTAGCGCCTGCCGGAAACCCGATCCCAGTCGATTCGGCTCGGCATCCACACACGCATCGACGAAGCGACGTGCTTCCTGGTCGTCGTCCTGGCTCAATTCGATCTCAATCTCCCCGAAGATACGCTTGAGTTCAGCCAACACCTTTTCGAGCGGGTGCGGAATAGTGTCGCGGCCGCGGCTCAGCTCATCCGGGCGATAGGCGCCGACGATCAGAACTCGGCTCTGCCCGATGCGACGTCCGATGTGGAAGAGCAGGTTGATCGATGAGGCATCCGCCCATTGGAGATCATCGAGGACGATCAGCAGAGGGTGTTCGGCGGCAAACTTGTTCAGAAAGGCAGTGTACTGCTCGAAGATGTGATCCTGTTCGACCGATGCCTGTGTCAGTCCGGTGTTCTCCGGCTTGCGTTGGAGGGCAGCATTCAGCCTGGCATCCCAACCCGCTTGTTTGGCCATGGCCTTCCCCAGCGTAGCAAGGATCATCGCGCCGGGAACCAGGGCCCCCACCAGATCGGGGCCAACTTCCATCAAGAGCAGACCGGAAAACGCCAGCGCCTTCTGAAGCCGTCCAGCGCCTTCGGCCGAGATAAGGCCCTCCGCAACCTTCGCCTCCAGGTCTCCTGTCAGCAGCCCAAGCACTTCTCGGAAGGGCAAGTACGCTTCGCCAACGCCGGTTTGAGCGTTGCAGTTGCCGATAGCCGCTATCAGTTCGCTGTTCGCCCTCTGTGCGCGGCGGATAAACTCCTGCGTCAGGGTGGTTTTGCCGCTGCCGGGTTCGCCGACCACAAAGCAGATGCGCCCTTTGCCGGCAACTGCTTCGTCCAGGAAGCCTTCCAGTTGCACCAATTCACGCTGTCGAGCGACGAACATCGGCTCACCCCCTTCGCCGGGTGCGCTCGCACCGAGGTGTGCGCAATCCCTTCCTCCGCCCAGCCAGCACTATAGCGCACATCGGATTGAGCGTCAATTGCGGCGCGATTGTCATTAAAAAAAGCTCTCCCCATCCCGCACGCAGAACGAGGAGAGCCAGCCGATGCCGGGCTCCGGCCTATGCAACGCAGCAGACGAGCGGTCGACTGCGCCAGTGAATCAGCTCTGGATGTTGACGATCACGCTCTCCAACGGGATGGCCTTGTCGCTCAGCGCCAGCGCCTGCTGGGCGATGAATTCGAGGCCGCCACAGCAGGGCACCTCCATCCGGACGACCTTCACACTACGGATGTCGTTCTCACGCAGGATCTGCGCCAGTTTGGCGATATACGCCCGGCCGTCATCCAGCTTCGGACAGCCAACGGCAATCGCGTGACCCTTGATGAAGTCGGCGTGCACATTCGGCGCAGCAAACGGGACACAATCGGCGATCAGCGCCAAGTCGGCATCCTGGAAGAAGGGCGCCCGCACCGGCACCAGGTGCAGTTGCACCGGCCACTGCCGCAGCTCGGACTGCGGGCGCGGTGCGGCCGCCGCCGGCTCCTGGCCCCACCCGAACAGCGGAATCGCCGCCGTCTTTCGTCCGTCGTCCGCCGTCCGTCCTTCATCGTCCCATGCTCGCATCTGCACCGATGGGCATGCCGGCGCGCCGGCCGGCGCCGGGTTGTGAGATGAAGCCATGCCGTGCGCTCGCAGGTGGGCCACGTGCTTCTCCACCAGGTCCGGCGAGATCTGTTGGAGGTAGCCGAGCACGGCCGGCTCGTCATACGCCTCGACCTCCAGTTCGACCACGCGCAGCGCGTTCTGGGGACAATCGCCCAGGCATGCGCCCAAACCGTCGCAGTAGCTCTCCTTCATCAGGCGCGCCTTGCCGTCGACCACGCGCAGCGCGCCCTCGACGCACGAAGGGACACACGCGCCGCAGCCATCGCACTTCTCTTCATCAATGGTGATGATCTGACGTCTGACTTTACCCATCAGGGGATCCCTTTCACTGCGGCTTCTTGTATTTGGCGACCATCTCGGCGCCGAAGCACTGCTCGGCGTAGCGACACCATTGGATACAAGAGAGGACACTGTTGTACACGACGAAGCCGCACTTCTCGCAGGCAACCTTGCGGTCGATCGAGAATAGCTCGACGTCCGCACCGCACTCCGGGCAAGTCTTGATGTCGAGCGTGATATTGTTGCGCAAGCTGGCTGAGCCCGGACAGTAACTCCCTAACATGGCGCTCCTCCCACTGCAAGGCGAGACCACAGCAGTCTCACACGTGCGAGAAGAGTAATATCACAGATGGGGAGACTCGTCATTGACTTTTGTCACATCGGAACAGTCAGTTCCGCAGTACGCCCTGCGCGGCGAGGATCGCCAGGGCAGCAGGATCGCTGACAGTGATCTCGGTGCGAGCACAGATAATCGCGCGGCGCTGTTTGAAGCCATTGAGCGCGCGGCTGAATGCTTCGGGCACGGTGGCGATCTGGGCGGCCATCTGGTGATTGGGGTGCTTGCGCCGGTCGATGGGCCGCTGCCCTTCATCGCTCAGGTCCAGCAGCAACTTGGCCGCGCGCGCCTGCACCGAGCGAAACGAGATATCCTCGTACTGCGCGATAAGGAAGCGGTTGCGGCGGGCCAACACCCGCAGCAGTCCCAACCCGATCTGTGGGTAGCGCTGCACCAACGCCTGGAACGCCTCACAGCCGATCTGCCAGGTGAGGCTGTCGATCGCCGCCACCGCGGTGGCCAGGTTAGGGCCGCCGTCGAGCACTGGCACCTCATTGAACATGATCACCGGCTCGACGATGGCGAGGATCGACTCCTGTCCCTGGGGCCCCAGCTTGCGCAGGTGCACCTGACCCTGGAGCAATACGAACATCCCGGCGCACGGCTCCCCCTCGACGAAAACGACCTCGCCCGCAGCGAAGCGTCTCAGCCGCCCCGCGCCGATGATGGCGCGAATATCGGTTTCCGGCAGGTTGCGGAAATGCGCCACGTTCTGAAGTTGGGCGATCAGGTCCGGCGAATCAGGCATCGCGCGCTATTCCAGGATGATGCGAGCATCCACCGCCATCACCCCCTGCCCCTCTGGCAGCACCAGCAGCGGATTCACGTCCAACTCGGCGACCGCGGGGTGATCGGCGGCGAGGCGGCCGATGCGCACGAGGGTATCGACCAACGCGGCGCGATCAGCGGGCGCCCCGCCGCGCACGCCCGCCAGCAGCCGCGCGGAACGCACCTCAGCTATCATCTCCTCGGCAGCGGACTCAGCCAGCGGAGCGAGTCGAAAACTCACATCAGCCAGCACCTCCACATGGATGCCCCCCAGTCCGAACATCACCAGCGGGCCAAAGGTTGGGTCGCGCTTGACGCCGACGATCACTTCCTGGCCACCCGCAATCATCTGCTGCACCTGCACGCCACGGATGTACGCGCCGAGATGCTGCGCCTGCGCGCGCTCGACCAGGGTCGTGAAAGCCGCGCGCGCAGCGTCCGCGGTCCGGATGTCCAACAACACGCCGCCGACCTCCGTCTTGTGGACGAGTTCGGGACTGATCAGCTTCATGACAACCGGGAAGCCGATCTGTTGGGCGAAGTCGGCTGCCTCGGTCGGGCTGGTTGCGAGGAACTCCTGCGGCGCAGGTACGCCATACGCGGCCAGCAGCGGCCGGCTCTCCACGGCGTCGAGCGATCGCCGTCCCGCCCTGCGAGCGATCAGGATTGCATCCTGGACCTCTCGGCGAGCCCTGGCCCAGTGCACCGCTGCCATCTCCGCAGCCTTCGATGCGCCTGTCCGCGCATGCGCCCCCTCGCCCCGCTTCAGCCACCGGCTGCGCTGCCACAAGATGCTGAACGCCTCGACGGCGTCCTCGGGGAACGCATAGGGCGGCAGTTTGACCGCATGCGCTGCAGCGTGGGCCGCTTCGACGCTGGCCTTGCCCATCAAACACGCCAGCACCGGCTTGGCAGGTCCTTCTTGCGCCTGAACCGCCCCATGCAGCGCCTCCACGACCGACAGCGGCCGGCTCAGCGATTGCGGCGTCAGGATTGCTAACACGCCGTCGATCGCCGGGTCGACCAGCATCGCCGACAGGGCGCGATAGTAGTGTGTCTCGTCCGCCCCGCCGAGCATATCCACCGGCCCGGCCACCTGTGCGTCCGGATGCAGGAAGGTGCGCAGAACGGTGCGCGTTTCGGGACTGGTCTGGGCGAGGCGCAGCCCTGCGGACTCGAACGCATCGGCGGCGACCGCCGCGGGACCGCCGGCATTCGTGAGCAGCGCGATCCGGTCGCCGGCCGGCAGCGGCTGGTAAGCCAATGCCAGCGCAGCGTTGAATAGGGTTTGCACCCGATCCACTTCGATGGCGCCGGTTTGTTTACATGCGGCGCGGAATGCCGCGTGCGCACCGGCGAGTGCGCCGGTGTGCGACGCGGTTGCCGTCCGGCCGCTGGCCGTGCGCCCGGTCTTGAGCACCAGCACCGGTTTGGTCGCAACGGCATCCCGCAGCACGGGCACAAACGCCTCTCCGCCCCGCACATCCTCCAGATAAAGGATGATCACGCGGCTGTTTGCATCGTCGACGAGCACCGGCAGCAGGTCCGTCTCATTGAGATCAGCCTCGTTGCCCACGCTGAGCAGGCGGCTGAACCCGATATGGTTACCGATGCTCCAGTCGATGATGCTGCCGCACAGCGCGCCCGACTGCGACAAGAAAGCGATGTGACCGGCGGGCGGCATGCCCGGCACAAAGGTCGTGTTGATCGGCGTATAGGCATCGATCACCCCGATGCCGTTCGGCCCCATGATCCGCATGCCGTAGCGCCGCCCGGTCTCGACCATCGCCTCTTCGAGGGCAGCCCCCGCCGGCCCGATCTCGCGGAAGCCGCCGGAGATGACAATCACGGCCTTGATGCCGCGACGGCCACACGATTCGATGGTCTGCGGCACGAGCACGGCCGGAAGCATCAGCACCACCAGCTCCACCGGATCGGGCACTGCGGCGATGTCGGGATAGCAGCGCAACCCCAGCACTTCGTCGGCCTTCGGGTTCACGGGGTAGATCGGGCCGCGATAGCCGCGTTCCGGGTCGGTCAGGTGGCGCATCACACCGTGGCTGATCTTGGTCGGATCGCGGCTTGCGCCGATGACGGCCACGCCATTGGGAGCAAAGAAGGGCCGCAGCGACGAGAAGCGCGAGGTCGAATCGGGCATGATCAACTCCACTGTCGCATTCCGACCAGAGCATCGAGGAGGTCGCAGTGCATCGGGGGACGTATTACGAGACGCGCCCGCGTTTCAACAAGCCGATCAGCACGTCCGGCACGTCGGTGATGATCGCATCCACGCCCAGCGCGATCATCCGCTCCATGTCGGCCACCTCGTTGACCGTCCAGGGGCGCACGGGCATCTTGCGCCGGGTCGCCCAGTCGATGTATGCCTGATTGACCATGGGGAATTCCGGATGCACGGCATCGGCCTTACTGTAGCCGAACGTCAGACCGGCGCGCATCCAGCCGGGCAGGTCGGGCGCAGTGAGCAGCGCGCATTCGATCTCCGGCCCGGCTTTCTTGGCCCGGCGCAAGGCCAGCGGATTGAATGAGCTGATCACGACCTGATCGGCCATCCCGCGCGCCCGGACCGCCGCAACCACATCGACGCCGATGTTCGCCGTGCTCGATTGGAGCGACTTGAGCTCGATATTCATCAGCAGCCTGCCGCGGCAGAGATCCAGAACTTCATCGAGGGCGGGCAGAGGCGTGCCGGCGAACTGGGAGCCGAAATGGCTGCCGGCATCGAGCCGGCGCAGGTCAGCGAACGGTTGTGCAGTGACGCGGCCGGCGCCGTTCGTGGTCGCTTCGAGGCTCTGGTTGTGGATCACGATCAGCTTGCCGTCAGAGGTATACTGCACATCCAACTCGACCCCATCGGCGCCCAGCTCGAGCGCGGCCTGGAACGCAGGCAGGGTGTTTTCCGGCGCGATTTTGCATGCGCCGCGATGGGCAAAGACCAGCGGACGCTCAGCATGAGGGCGCTGCATCATGGTTCATCATCCTCGCCGCAGTTGTTTGGAGTAATCCACCAGTCGCAGGCCATCCCATAGATCGAGCGGCTTGCCCGTCGCCCATTCGCGGGCCTGGCGCGAGACGCCGCCCGTCGTGACCAGCCAGCCGTGGTCGCTCGCTTCGTGGACCATTGTCCCGTAGAGATCGCGTACGGTCGGCTCGCCCACCGTGCCGCGATAACGTTTGCACTGCACGATGCCGTAACGCGCCTCGGGACCGGAGACAACCAGATCGATGCCGTGGTCGGCAACATCCTGCGTGTTCTTCACGCGATATCCGAGCAATTGAAACAGCATGCCGGACCAGACCTCGAACTCGGATGGATCGAGCGCCAACATCTGAGGAATGGTCTGAATCCTGGTGAAACGCCGGCGCAGATCGCTCATGCCCGATGTCCGCTCGCTGAAGCGCACCGGCGCCCACAGCAGCACGAGATTCGCCAGCACCAGGATCGGCAGCAGCCACCACGGCAGCCAGACTGGCTCCCCGCTCACCAGCCGATAGGCGATCAGCGCCGGCCATAAGATGACCAGGGTTGCGGCTGCCACCAACCAGAGCCAGGGTGTCTCGCCGGGTGGCACGAGGTGCGTCGAGACCTCGCGCGTCATGCTGCGGACAATGCCCTCCCGCTCCATCTGCACGCGGGCGCGCGCGATCTCGGCGGCGCTAGGCATCCATTCCGGTTCGCCCTCACCCCGCGTCACGCTGCCAGTGGACAGGACCGCTTCGAACTCCGTCATCCGCCCGTCTCCTGCGCTTCACCGCCATCGACGCCCTGGGGCTGAGCAGCCTTATCGCAGGGCTGGGTGTCGAACCAGTGGCGGGCTGCGACCAGGTCGACCACGCTGATTTCTTCTGCCACCGTGAGCGACCGCTGCGCCGCAGCCGGCGCCAATCGGGTCCGAATCAGAGCGGCTTTGGCCGGTCCGTCAACCACCCATGCGGTGGCCCTTTCCAGAGCGTCCCAATCGCCCTCGAAATCGACCTCGCCCAGCAAAGCCAGGCGGCTTTCGGCGGTTGAGAGGTCGAGTTTGGGCGGCGGAACAGCGGATGGCATCCCCACAACTCCCGCAAGTACGGCAACTCGAAACCCCGCCAACGAGAGAACGGACGAGGCGTGCGCACACAGGCAGTTGGATGATACCACCTGCCGCGGAGAGCGTCAATCTACATCCGGTGATCCACAAAAAGAGGCTCCCGAAGCCTGCTGGCAAGAGGCTTCGGGAGCCACATTGGATGAGGTGCAACCCCTGGTGCCGCTACTTCCAGCTTCCCAACACCTTCATATAGTTCGCACGCTCGAAGGCGGCCGGCTCGGCCACGTTGCGCTGGCTTAAGGCGCCCTTCATCTGCGCCACTGACTCATACTCGTGCGTTTCCATCCACTGGCTCAAGCCGCCGATCAGCTCACGGATGTAGCCTGGACCCCGCTCCAAGAGCACCGACGCCACGTTAACCACATCGGCGCCGGCCATCACCGATTTCACCGCATCCTCAGCTGTATGGACGCCTGTCGTCAGCGCCAGCGAGGCCTGGACATGGCCAAAGAGGATTGCGATCCAGCGCAGTGGGAGCCGCATTTCCCACTGCGTGCTCAAGACAAGGTGCGGCGTCACCGTCAGCTCTTCCAGGTCGAAGTCGGGCTGGTAGAAACGGTTGAACAGCACGAGCGCATCGGCCCCCGCCCGGTCCAGGCGACGAGCGATGTTGGGCAGGGAGCTAAAGAAGGGTCCGAGCTTCATCGCCACCGGTATCTTTACGCTGGCCTTGACATCGCGCAGGATTTCCAGATACGTGTTCTCCACACCATCGCTCGACAGGTCAAGTCGCGTCGGGATCAGATAGACGTTCAGTTCCAGCGCATCCGCGCCGGCATCCTGAATCAAGCGGGCATAGCGCGTCCATCCGCCGGGAGTAACGCCGTTCAGGCTGGCGATCACCGGCAAATCGACAGCCTCTTTGGCCTGGCGGATCAATTCCAGGTAGCCGTCCGGCCCCCGATTGTAGTCGGCCGCCTTCGGGAAGTACGCGGTCGCTTCGGCCGACATAAAGGTGGTCTGCTCGATGAAATGATGGTGGGCCAGCGCCTCGAGGTCGATTTGTTCTTCGAACAATGAGTACATCGTGATGGCGGCTGCGCCGGCGTCTTCCAGTTGCCTGATGGTATCAACGCGCTTCGACAGCGGCGATGCTGACGGTACGATAGGGTTTTTCAGGGTCAAGCCCATGTAGGTTGTGGTAAGGTCGGGCATGTGGGTGTTCCTTTCGCGATCAGGACGGCCAGGGCGCTGGGATCCGGCGCTTATTCCTGCGGCCCTGGCCACGGCGTTCCTATTCCTTCGCAAACGTCATCGCCGCCATCTGCTCATACTGCCGCCAGCGGGCGCTCACGTCATCTTGGGCCTGCTTGAGCAGCATCTCGGCCCGTTCCTCATTGCGCGCAGCCAGCGAGCTGTAGCGCGTCTCGTTGTACACGTAGTCCTTCAGCGGAATCTTCGGGCCCTTGGAATCCAGCGTCAGCGGATTCTTGCCTTCGGCCGCCAAGGCCGGATTGTAGCGGTAGAGGGGCCACGCAGCCGAGTCAACGGCGAGCTTCTGCTGATTCAGGCCGTTAACCAGGTTGAAGCCCTGTTGGATACAGTGGCTGTAGGCGATGATCAGGCTGGGACCGGGATACGCCTCCGCTTCCAGGAAGGCGCGCACGGTCTGGTTGTCGTTGGATCCCATCGCCACCTGCGCTACGTAGATCGTGCCGTAACTGATGGCGATCATGCCCAGGTCTTTCTTGGGGATGCCTTTGCCGCCTGCCGCAAAGCGGGCCACGGCGGCGCGCGGCGTCGCCTTGGAGGCCTGGCCTCCGGTGTTGGAGTAGACCTGCGTGTCGAGCACGAGGACATTGACATCCCGGCCGGAAGCCAGCACATGGTCGAGCCCGCCGTAGCCGATATCATAGGCCCAACCGTCGCCGCCCATGATCCAGACCGAGCGTTTGACGAGCATATCGGCAACGCCGGCCAGTTGAGCGGCCCACGGCTGTTTGAGGTCGACCAGCTTCTGTTTCAGCACGGCCACGCGCTCGCGCTGCTCGGCAATGCCTTGCTCCGTTGACTGGTCCGCGGCCAGAAGACCGTCCACCAGCAGGTCGCCGAGCATCGCGCGGTTGGCCTGGATCAGCTCGCGGGCGAACTCGTTCTGCTTGTCGATGGTCAGCCTGAAGCCCAGGCCGAACTCGGCATTGTCTTCGAAGAGGCTGTTTGACCAGGCCGGCCCGCGCCCGTTCCGATCCACCGACCACGGCGTCGTCGGCAGGTTGCCGCCATAGATCGAGGAGCAGCCGGTTGCATTGGCAACAATGGCACGATCGCCGAAAAGCTGCGACACCAACTTGACGTAGGGGGTTTCACCGCAGCCAGCACACGCGCCTGAGAACTCGAACAGCGGCTGGAGCAGCTGCGAATTCTTGACGTTGTTCAGCGGAATGACCGCACGATCCAGCTCGGGCAGATCCAGGAAGAACTGGAAGTTGTCGCGCTCGGCGAAACGGAGCGGCGGCTGCGGGGCCATGTTGATCGCCTTGTATTTCGGCTGGCTCTTGTTCTTGGCCGGACACGCTTCCACGCACAGTCCACAGCCTGTGCAGTCTTCGGGCGCAACCTGGACGGTGTACTTCATGCCGGGGAGATCACGACTCCGGTAATCCACCGACTTGAAGGTTATGGGCGCGTCGGCAACGCTCTCCGGCGGATACACCTTGGTGCGGATCGCCGCGTGCGGACAGACGAGCGCACACTTGCCGCACTGGATGCAGACCGAAGCATCCCACACCGGGATCTCCAGCGCCAGGTTGCGCTTCTCCCATTGGGTGGTGGCGGTGGGCCAAGTGCCATCGACGGGAAAGGCCGAGACCGGCAGCATGTCGCCCTCGCCCGCAATGATCGTTCCGGTGACCTGCTTGACGAATTCAGGCGCCTCTGCGGATACCGGCGGCGCCACGTCAAACGTGCTGGTGATCTCGGCCGGGTACTTCACCTCGTACAGGTGGGATAAGGTGTGATCTACTGCTGCGAAGTTCTGCTGCACCACGATGTCACCGCGGCGGCCGTAGGTGTGGCGGATCGACTGCTTGATCTTGTCGATTGCCTCGTCCCTGGGCAACACGCCGGAGATGGCAAAGAAACAGGTCTGCATGATGGTGTTAATCCGTCCGCCCATGCCGGTGGCGCGGGCGACGCCGATCGCATCGATGACAAAAAAGCGCAGCTTCTTCTCGATGATCTGCCGCTGCACCTGGCGCGGGAGATGATCCCATACCTCATCCGGCCCGTAGGGACTGGCAAGGAGGAAGGTCGCGCCCGGCTCAGCCTTCGCCAACACGTTGACTCGCTCCAGGAAGACCCATTGATGGCAGGCGACAAAATTCGCCGACTCGATCAAGTTGGACAGGCGGATCGGCTCGGGGCCAAAACGCAGGTGCGACGTGGTGATCGTGCCGGACTTCTTTGAATCGTAGAAGAAGTAGCCCTGTGCGTAGTTGTCGGTTTCCGCGCCGATGATGCGGATCGAGTTGTGATTGGCGCCCACCGTGCCGTCGGCGCCCAACCCGTAGAAGAGCGCCCGCACGCCCCGTTTGGATTCCACGGAGAAGGTGGGGTCATAGGGCAAGCTGGTGTGCGTCACATCATCATGGATGCCGATAGTGAAGTGGTTCCTGGGCGTCGCGGTGGCCAGGTTGTCGAACACGCCCTTGACCATCGCGGCGGTGAATTCCTTGCTCGCCAGGCCGTAGCGGCCGCCGACGACCTTGAAGGACTGCCCCGTCTCGACGAGTGCGGTGACGATGTCCTGGTAGAGCGGCTCGCCGGCGCCACCCGGCTCCTTGCAGCGGTCAAGCGCGGCAACGACCCGGGTCGTTGCCGGCAGCGCAGCCACAAAGTGCTCGACGCTGAAAGGCCGGTAGAGGCGCACCTTGAGGAGGCCAACCTTCTCGCCCTGAGCCGTCAACGCGTTCACTGTCTCATGCGCCACGTCCGCGCCGGAGCCCATCATCACGATCACGCGCTCGGCATCAGGCGCGCCGACGTAATCGAAGAGCCGGTATTGGCGGCCCGCGATGCGGGCGAACTTGTCCATCTCCTGCTGGACGATCTCGGGGACAGCCAGATAATAGGCGTTAGTCGCCTCGCGCGCCTGGAAGAAGACATCGGGATTCTGGGCTGTGCCGCGCAGGACGGGGCGCTCCGGTGTGAGGGCGCGCTGCCGATGCGCCTGCACCAGCTCATCATCGATCATCGCCCGGATGTGCTCATCCGTCAGCTCCTCGATCTTGCGAATCTCATGGCTGGTGCGGAAGCCATCGAAGAAGTGCAGGAACGGCACGCGGGAACGCAAGGTGGCGGCCTGCGAGATCAGTGCCAGATCCATGACCTCCTGGGGATTGTTGGAACAGAGCATGGCCCAACCAGTGGAACGCGTCGACATCACATCGCTGTGGTCACCGAAGATCGAGAGCGCATGAGCGGCAATCGCGCGCGCTGCGATGTGAAACACGGTCGAGGTCAGCTCGCCCGCGATCTTGTACATGTTGGGGATCATCAACAGGAGGCCCTGCGACGCAGTGAAGGTGGTGCACAGGGCGCCGGTCTGCAATGCGCCATGCACTGCGCCAGCCGCGCCTCCCTCCGACTGCATCTCAACCACCAGAGGGACCGTGCCCCAGATGTTCTTGCGGCCCTCCGCGCTCCATGCATCGGCCCATTCGCCCATGTTGCTGGAAGGGGTGATCGGGTAGATGGCGATCACCTCGTTGGTCTTGTGCGCGATGTAGGCCGCGGCCTCGTTGCCATCGATCGTGACGTAATGTCGCTCGGTCATCCGTTTCCTCCGATAAAATGCACACGCCGCGCTGCGGCGGGAAAGCACTGGCGCTGGCTGGTACACAGCCAAAGGATAAGATACCACCGGCGAATGTGCCGGGGCTATGACAGGCATCATACAGTTCTCGAATCGGATCTGATCGTCCGATTTTGCGCTCGCGCCCGGCAGGCGTAGAATTGGAGCGCCACGGCGTCTGTTGTTTGGCTTGCAGGATGCCACATTCATCCAAGGAGCGCACCCGATGAAGAAGATCCTCAATCACCCCAATGACTTCGTGATCGAGATGCTGGATGGCTTGCTAAAGGCGCATCCCGCGCAGCTCAGTTATGCGGGCGATGATCCGCACTGCATCGTGCGCGCCGATGCACCGGTGGCAGGCAAGGTCGCGCTGGCAACCGGGGGTGGTTCGGGCCATCTGCCGGTCTTCCTGGGCTATGTCGGCAAGGGGATGCTGGATGGCTGCGCGGTGGGTGATGTATTCGCCTCGCCGAGCGCCGATCAGATGCTCGAAGTGACCAAACGGATCCACGGTGGGGCAGGCGTCGTTTACATCTATGGCAACTACAGCGGCGACACGATGAACTTCGACATGGCGTCAGAGATGGCCGATATGGAGGGGATCACCGTGCGCACGGTGCTGGTGCGCGACGACGTGGCCTCGGCTCCACCGGAACGCGCGGATCGCCGGCGTGGGGTGGCAGGCATGGTCTTTGCGTTCAAGGTGGCCGGCGCCAGGGCCGACCGGGGCGGCACGCTCGATGAGGTCGTGGCGGCCACGGAGAAGGCGCTGGCGAACATCCGCAGCATGGGAGTTGCGCTGTCTCCCTGCACCGTGCCGATGGCCGGCAGGCCAACCTTCACCATCGGCGAGGATGAGATGGAGATCGGCATGGGCATTCACGGTGAGCCGGGGAAGCAGCGCGAGAAGTTGCAGCCCGCTGACCAGATTGCGACACGGATGACCGAAGCCATCCTGGAAGACCTGCGTCCGGCAGCGGGCGATCGCCTTGCGGTGATGGTCAATGGACTGGGCGCCACGCCGCCTGAGGAATTATACATTCTCTATCGCCGCGCCTACGACATCCTGACCGGCCGAGGGCTCCAGATCCATCGCGCCTACATCGGCGAATACGCCACCTCGATGGAGATGGCCGGCGCGTCCCTCACCTTCATGCGTCTGGATGACGAGCTGGCCGCGCTGCTTGACGCGCCGGCGCACACGCCATTCTTCCGGCAGTAGCGCCGCTGGCTGCAACATCTCTACGGGGATCAGGAGATGATCGAATGATCACGAATTATGGCGGCCAGGCCGTTGCCGGGGCGATGGGGCGCGTGTGCGCGGCGCTTAAGACGCAGGTAGACGCCCTGACAGCGCTCGATCAGGCGGTAGGCGACGGCGACATGGGCTACACCCTCGGCAAGATCGCCGACGCGCTGACGGAATACGCCACAACAGCCCCTACGAGCGATCTGGGCAAATTCCTGGCCGGCGCGGGGATGCTGGCAAACAAAGTCGGCCCGTCGACGATGGGCACACTACTGGCAACGGCCCTGATGCGGGCGGGCAAGGCCATCATGGGCAAGTCAGAGCTGGCGCCCGCCGATCTGGTCGCCATGTTCCAGGCCGCCGAGCAAGGCATCCAAGAGCGCGGCAAGGCGCAACTCGGAGACAAAACCATCCTCGATGCGCTGCACCCCGCGAATGTGGCGTTTGCTGCGGCCATCGCGGCCGGTGAACCGGTCCCGGTGGCCGGCAAGCAGGCGCTCGCCGCCGCGCAGGCGGGTCGTGACGCCGTGACCCCCCGCCGCAGCCAGATCGGCCGGGCGAGCTGGGTCGGCGAACGCACCGAGGGCCAGGTCGATCCGGGCTGCGCGGCGTGGGTGGTGATCCTGGAGGCGTTGGCGGGATGATTCCTGTTGGCCCGCTCGCGCGAGCGGGCCAGCGATCAGCTATGACTCAATCGGTCGCCGTCGTGCCGGACACCCAGAGCTGGTTGCCGACGCGAACCGCGCGCGAGTAGCCGACGATAGTCTCCCACGGCGCTCCGCTGGAGCAGTTGCGGCGTTTCACGCCATCCTCCGGCCTCACAGCATGACCCGCCCGCGTCCGAAGAAATCCTCGAACGGGATGCGCAGCGGCGCCGATTCTGTGATCACGCGAATCAGCAGGCGCATCAACGGCAGATCGTCGGCCGCGATCAGCCCCTGCGCTTCCCAGAGCGGCAACGCCTTTGCCAACTGCTGCACGATGTACGCGCCCTCCAGCGTCTCGCCAGCCATCTCGGACACCGCCTCGGGATAGGTCAGCCCCTTGCCCAGCAAGCGGCCCAGCCGGATCGTGCGGCCGCCCACGCACGTAACGTACTGATCGCCTACACCCGGTAGACCGAGCACCTTGTCCGGCCCGCCCCCCATCAGCGTCACGATGCGCGTCATCTCCCGTGCGCTCACGCCGAAGAGCGCGGCCGCCAGGTTGTGCATGCCCGCGCCCGCGTCATCCACGCCGCCGGCGCGTTCCAGCAGGCCGCCGGCCAGCCCCACCGCCAGCGTGTACGCGTTCTTCAGCGCCGCGCACACCTCCACGCCGACGACGTCGGTCGAGAGCCAGATGTGGTAGTAGTCGGTGCGGAAGAGCTCCCGCAGACGGCTCAGCGCCATCTCCTCACGACCGGTGAAGACCACGCACGTCTGCCGCCGGCCAGCCAACTCTCCCGCAATGCACGGCCCGCCGATGGCATTCAGCGAGACGCGGTGGCGCAGGTCGGCGGGCAGCTCGCTCGCGAGCACGTCCGGCAGAATGGCAGGGTTGCCATCGGGCCGCGCCTCCAGCCCCTTCGTAACGGCAATAACCGTCGCGCCCGGCCAGAGCAGTGGCCCCAACGTACGGCCGATCCAGTGGACCCCCAACGAATTGACGCCACTGACGATGGCGTCTGCGCCGTCAAGCGCCTGCTTAAGCTGCTCCACGTAGTACGGTCGAACGTTGGGCGGCAGGCGCCGGCGCAGCTTCGGATGAGCGCCGCTGTCCAGACACGAGCGGATGATCTCCGCGTCGAGGTGGGTGCCCACGAGTCGGACCTGATGGCCGTTGTCGCTGAGCGGCCAGGCGACGGCCGTGCCCATCAGTCCGGCGCCAAGGATGGTGATGTGAGCCAAATCGGGTGACCCCCTTGCAGAAAGGACAAATGCGCTGTGTGGATTCTCTTCTACCTGTAAGCTACGGTTCGATTCCAAGCATCACGAGGGGAACAGCAGGGACCCCTCGACCTTGTCGAATCACATTGTAGAACTCACCCTCGAAGTACGGCACTCCTGAGCTCATCTCGATTTGAAGTGATTTCATGGGTAAGATTTCTATTCCGACGTCAATCCTGTCACCGACATAAAAGGCGAGATGCTTCACAAAGAGATCATACGCCACAAATGCATACTTGCCGAACTGCACCTCAATGGCTACCCTCTCTTTGACGAAATCCGTCTGATTGTAGCTGAAAATGGGAGTTTCGCCAGCGCTCTCAATTTCCGCCTTCTGCTGCTCCGGACTCATAGTGAGGGTTTTGCGGATCAGCTTTTCGGCACGCGTAACCCAATAACTAACCCGGCTTTCAGCCCAATCCCTACCACGGAGTTGTACTTTGAACGCATTGTTCATGTCGACAGGACTATACAGCAGTTTCCCCAGTGTTCGCTTCTCTTCTGAGATCTTGGTTCTGCAGGCAGCAGCATCAACTGCAGCCACAACCGTTTCCACTTCGGTCCAGAGTTGCGGCTTGCGGACAAGAAGGTACTCCAGTCCGTTCAGGTGGGAGTATGTCTCAGCTATTCTCATTTGTTGGGTACTCGTTGCGCTTTTCCAATAGAGCAGGCTGTTCTTCGCCGGCTTTCTTCTGCCAGGGCGAGACCGTCAAGCTGTTTCCGGCCTGCCTGGGATCGTAGACAGGCCGATGCATTGGTCTCGTCTTCAGCGTACCCGCCATTGCCTTGCCTATTCTATCTTGCGCAAGTTCCACGTACTTTGGCACGGTCTCGGCGCCAATCCCGCGGCGTCCATGCATAATGGCTGCAATCACTGTGGTTCCGGTTCCAAGAAACGGATCCAGAACCCAGTCATCATCGTTCGTCATCGAGACAACTAGCCTCTCGATCAATTCCACCGGAAACTGGCATGGATGCCCTGTCTTCTCGACATGGTTGCTTTTCACATTGGGAACAACCCAGACATCGCCTGGATTCTTTCCGAGGGGGTTACCGGAGTACTGTCCCACATTAGGTCCCTTGAAGTACTTCTTGCCGGGGTACTTCTGAGGCACCCGCACCGGATCCAGGTTGAAAGTATAGTCATTTGTCTTTGTGAACCAGATGATCGTTTCATACCTGCCCGAAAACCGATTGGTGCAGTGCAACCCGTGCTCGAAATGCCAGATAATCCGGTTGCGCATCTTCAGCCCCACCTCTCTGAACACGGGATACAGGATAGTGTCCAAAGGTACAATTGCGCCCTGCTCAACATAATTCCCTACTTGCCAACAAATGCTTCCCTGCGGCGACAACACACGAACGCATTCGCGGATTACTAATGCCTGTTGTTCGACATAATTCTCTAGCTTCAGTCTCTTTTCGTATTCTTTGCCGATATTGTAGGGCGGCGAAGTTACGACCAGTTGAATAGCTTCGTCTGGTATCGTGTGAAGCAAGTCAAGACAATCACCAGGATATATCACAACGCGCTCAGAAGGTGAGAATCTATTCTGAATCGCAAAATGCTCGATCATGTTGTCCGCCATCCACGTCACATGAGGTAGGCCTGTCTCCATAAGCGCATCAGAAAGTCATCTGGGTTAAGTATACCCAGTGGTGAGTTTGGAGACAAACTGCTGAGCCCGTGCATGTCACGTGGGTTGTCATGCAATCAGATCAAACCGTCTTTGACCGCGCCAAGTCGGCAGTGTCACGGCCGGCGCCGTCATACCCGGTTGCTGGTTTGACAGCGCCGCTCTGCCGCATTACGATGAGAGCGCATCGGCATTCGCCCAGCTCTGAGCTCATGGTGCAGACGCTATCGGTTGAAAGGTGATGCCACATGGCTTCCAACGACACACCGCTGATTGCGCGTAAGGTGCTTTTCGGCAACCCGGATCGGGCCTCGGTTCAGCTCAGCCCCGACGGCAGCCAGATCGCCTTTCTGGCCCCGGCCGAGGGGGTGCTCAATGTATGGGTGGCGCCGCGCGAGGATCTCGCCGCGGCGCGCCCCGTAACCTCCGATGCCGGTCGAGGCATCCGCTTCTACGGCTGGGCCTACACCAGCACCCACATCCTCTATATCCAGGACAAGAACGGCGATGAGAACTGGCGGCTCTACGTCGTCGATCTCCAGGACGGCGGTGTCCGCGATCTGACACCGTTCGACGGAGTGCAGGCCCGCCTGCAGGAGATCAGCCCCGACTTCCCGGCTGAAATCCTGGTCGCCATCAACCGCCGCAACGCCCAGCTTCACGACCTGTACCGGCTGAACATCCGCACGGGCGAGCTGGCCCTGCTCCGGCAGAACGACGGATTCATGGGGTTTCTCACCGACGATGCGTTTCACGTGCGCGGGGCCCTGCGAATGACCCCCGACGGCGGGCTGGAGATGCTCCAGCCCGCCGGAGACGGCTGGGAGTTGTGGGAGTCGGTCCCTGCCGAGGACAGTCTGACGACCGCTGCAGCAGGGTTCGACAAATCGCGGGACGTGCTCTTCATGCGCGACAGCCGCGGACGCAACACCGCCGCGCTGTTCGCCCGCAACCTCGCAACCGGCGCCATGAGCCTGCTTGCGGAAGACGTGCAGGTCGATGTCGGCGACATCGTGAGGCATCCGACCGAAAAGCACGTGCAGGCCGTGTCGTTCTGCTACACCCGTAAGCGTTGGCAGATCCTCGACCTGGCCATCGAGCCTGACCTGGCGTACCTGCGCACCGTGGCTGACGGCGAGGCGGAGATCGTCAGCCGTACGCTCGACGACCGCTTCTGGATCGTGCTCTATGTGGTGGACGACGGTCCGGCGCGCTTTTATCTGTATGATCGGACAGCGCGCGCGGCTCGCTTCCTCTTCACCAACCGCCAGGAGCTCGAAGACCAACCGCTCGCCAAGATGCACGCTGCGACGTTGGTCGCGCGCGACGGCCTGGCCCTGGTGGCCTACTACACCCTCCCGCCAGGCGCCGACAGCGATGGTGACGGCATCCCCGACCGTCCCGTGCCGTTGGTGCTGTTCCCGCACGGCGGCCCGTGGGGTCGCGATGTGTGGGGCTTCAATCCATGGCATCAGTGGCTTGCCAACCGCGGCTATGCCGCGCTCTGCGTCAACTTCCGTTCTTCCACTGGATTCGGCAAGGGCTTCATCAACGCCGGCAATTTCGAATGGGGCGGAAAAATCATGGACGACCAGGTCGACGCGGTGCGGTGGGCGGTGGCGCAGCAGATCGCCGATCCGGGCCGCGTGGCTGTGATGGGCGGCAGCTTCGGCGGCTATTCCACGTTGGGCGGACTGACCTTCAACCCGGAGGTCTTTGCATGCGGCGTCGACCTCGTCGGCCCGTCGAACCTCATCACGCTGTTGGAGTCGGTGCCACCCTATTGGCGGCCGGTGTTCGAGATGTTCGCCACGCGCGTCGGCGACCCGCGCACCGAGGAGGGCCGCGCGCTGCTCAGGAAGCACTCGCCGCTGACCTATGTGGATCGCATCTGCCGGCCGCTGCTGATCGGGCAGGGCGCCAATGATCCCCGCGTGAAGCAGGCCGAATCGGATCAGATCGTGGAGGCGATGCAGGCCAAGGACATTCCCGTCACCTATCTGCTCTACCCCGACGAAGGGCACGGCTTTGCGCGGCCCGAGAACAACCTGTCATTTACGGCCATCGCCGAAGCCTTTCTGGCGCGCTGCCTGGGCGGGCGCTACCAGTCGATCGGCGACGATTTCCGCGGCTCGAGCCTCACGGTGCCTGCCGGCGCTGAACATGTGCCCGGTCTGACCGAGGCCCTGGCGCAGCGCGCCGCCGCAGAGCTCAAGACAGAAGGGTGAGGTGGCTGGTATGACGCACACGATCGGCATCCTGCACCCCGGCGAAATGGGTGTCTCTATCGCCGCTTCCGCTGTCAACAGCGGTCATGAGGTCTTTTGGGCGTCTCAAGGGCGCAGCCTCCAGACACGCAAGCGGGCCGAACGCGCCAGGTTGCGTGATGCGGGTACGCTGGCCGTGCTGTGTCACACCTGCCAGGTCATCGTCAGCGTCTGCCCGCCCCACGCAGCCGAGGAAGTGGCGGAGGAGGTGTTGGCGCAGGGCTTCACCGGCCTCTACCTGGACGCGAATGCCATATCGCCGCAGCGCGCAGGCCACATCGGCGAGCGGATGGCGGCGGCCGGCGCCGGCTTCGTGGATGGTGGGATCATCGGTGGACCCGCCTGGCAGCCCGCCAGCACCTGGCTCTATCTGTCCGGCCCGGCCGCGGCAGAGATTGCCGCATGCTTCGTCGCCGGCCCGCTCGCGACGGCAGTGATCGGTGCTGAAATCGGCAAGGCGTCGGCGCTGAAGATGTGCTATGCTGCGTACACCAAGGGCAGCACGGCGCTCCTGTGCGCCGTGCTCGCCGCCGCCGAGCAGTTGGGCGTGCGCGAGGCCCTGAACCGCCAATGGGCGCACGAAGATGCGGGATCGCCCGAGCAGAACGCCGGCCGTGTGCGCCGGGTCACGGCCAAAGCCTGGCGTTTTTCCGGGGAGATGGATGAGATCGCCGCGACGTTCCGCGCGGCCGGCCTGCCGGGCGAGTTTCATGCGGCCGCTGCGGTCCTCTATCGCCGCCTGGCCGGCTTCAAGGATGCAGCTTCGCTGCCGTCGCTGGAGGAGGTCGTGGCAGCCGTGCTCCGGGGCGATTCGGCAATCGACTGACGCGATCTCTACCCTCTGTGATCAACACCCGTAACTCGCAAGGAGTCTACCGATGTCCGCTGCAAAACCCTATCTGGCTCGCATGCTCGCTTTCACGCCCAAATTCGGCTACCTGGCGCCGGGTGACAAGTATCTCTTTGCGCCGGAGACACCGCGCCACCGATTCAACGTCGTCGGCGTCGGGGTGAACGGACAGGAGCATATCCGCGTGACGATGCTGGAGGGACGAGCTGCCATCCACGGCATCTACGATCCCAGCCCTTACAGCGTCGAAGCCGCCAAGCGCACCTACGCACAATTCGCTCCAGGAGGCAACCTGGTCGTCTACGACTCGTTGGAGGCTGCCTGCAGCGCACCGGAAGTGGATGGGTTGATCATCTCGACGCCGAACCACACGCACATCGACATCATCCGGGTGGCAGCGCATTCGGGCAAGCACATCCTGCTCGAAAAGCCGATGGCGACGACCCTTCCCGACGCGCACGAGATCGCCGGCATCGCAGCCACCTATCCGGCCGTCTTCCAGGTGGGCCTGCAGTACCGCTACAAGCCGATCTACGTCGAGGCGATCCACGAGGCGTTGGAGCGCGGCTCTGTCGGTGACATCCAGACCATCACCATCCTCGAGCACCGCATGCCGTTCCTCGACAAGGTCAAGCAGTGGAACAAGTTCTCGAAATACTCCGGCGGCACGCTGGTGGAGAAATGCTGCCACTACTTCGACCTGATGAACCTCTTCTCTCGCTCCCGTCCGGTCAGCGTCTACGCGTCCGGCAGCCAGGCAGTCAACTTCCTCGATTTCGAGTATGGCGGGGAAAAGTCCGATATCCTGGATAACGCGTTTGTCATCGTGAGCTACGAGAACGGGGTGCGCGCCAACTTCAACCTGTGCATGTTCAGCCCGATGACCTACGAGGAGATGGTGCTCTGCGGCAACCGCGCCCGGCTGAAGGTGTGGGAGAACGAGGACTTCCTGCCCGAGCCTCGGCTGAAGTCGGGGCTGGAATTGACGACCGACGGCGGTCGCCCTTCGCGTTCCAGCGTTCCGGCGTATCCGGCCTTCATCGAGGCCACGGGCCACAACGGCGCTACTTTCTTCGAGCACATCAGCTTCGTGGATCGCATCGAAGGCCGGCCCACGAACGCCGCCACCGCGCAAGAAGGGTTCTGGTCGATTGTCATCGGCGTGGCCGCTGAAGAGTCGGTGAAGACGGGGCGGGTCGTGGTGGTTGACGAGCTGCTGCGACGCAACGGACTCGACCTGTGATCGGCGTGTATCGGATTACCGAGTTCGGCGCCACCGGGGATGGCGCGACCCTGAACACCGATGCCATCAACGCGGCCATTGCCGCCTGCGCGAGCGCAGGCGGCGGCACGGTCATTGTGCCACCTGGCGTCTTCATCGCAGGCACGGTCGTTCTGCAGAGCCACGTCGCCCTGTATCTGGAAGCA
>CAYRFV010000025.1:0-31920 GCA_964423545.1 uncultured Anaerolineales bacterium
GAACTCCCGCTCGAACAGGGCAAAGGCGATCATCCCGCGGTCTACCGCAATCTCCACGCGGCGATCACCCGGGGCGCGGCGATCGGCGCAGACGGCGAGTCAGCGCGCATGTCTTTGGAGCTCGCCAATGCCATGATCCTCTCCAGCAAGACCGGCCGCGAGGCCCGTCTGCCGGTGGATCGAGCGCAGTACCACGAGCTGCTGTTGGGTCTGAAGGCAGGACGCAAGCCCGCATAACCGCGAGTCGGATCACGAAGAGCGGTGGCGAGTAGAGCCACGAAGCGCTGTGAATGCGCCAAGCCGCTGACGGACACAGCGTCGTGCGCTTTCTTCGACCTTCGTGCGCCCGTCGTGATCCTTCGGGCCTCCGCGCCCCAGAGGTTCGCGCACCCATGACCACTCCCCTCCCCACTGGCTTCTACCCCTTCTGGTTCTGGAACGATCGGCTCTCGGCTGACGAAGTCCGCTGGCAGGTGGCGGAGATGGCCTGGCAGGGCGTGCGGGGTTTCTTCATCCACTCGCGCCAGGGCCTGGGCCAGCCCTATCTCTCGGAGGCGTTCTTCGAGATGGTGGACGTCGCCGTGGCTGCGGCCGAAGCCCACGGCCTTGTCGTTCATCTTTATGACGAGTACCCCTACCCCAGCGGCGTCGCAGGCGGGCAGGTGACGCTTGGCCAGCCCCGATTCCACGCAACGGAGCTGATCCAGCGCACCTACGATGTCCCGGGCGGCCCGATCTCGCTGGCGCTGCCGCGGGGCAAGGTGCTGTCGGTCGTCGCCTTTCCGCTGGTGGACGGCCGCCCCGATTGGCGTCGCGGCATCGATCTGGCCGGTTGTGTCGGCCCAGTGCTGGTTGTGGATTCCTACCGGGAGACCGGCCTCACCCGATACAACCAGAAGCGCTACTTCGCGAGCCGGCCCACGCCGATCCTGGAGACGGTCCTGCCGGACGAACCGCACCGCATTTTCACCAGCGTCCAGTCCGAGGTGACGCATCACAAGTATTGGGGACACTACGCTGACGTCCTCAACCCCGAAGCTGTAGCCGAGTTTATGCAGCAGACGCATGAGCGCTACTACCGGCGCTACGGGGAGAAATTCGGCAAGAGCATCCGCTCAATCTTCGTGGACGAGACACAACCGGGCTGGTCGGTCGACCTGCCAGCTGCGTTCCGACAAGAATATGGCTACGACCTGATCGAGCGGCTCCCGGCGCTGCAGGACGAGTCCCATCCCGAGCACGTTCGCGTGGCGTACGACCTCCACCGGCTGCGCTACAAGCGCTTCTGCCAATCCTGGGAGGAGCCGATCTCAGACTGGTGCCGTGCGCACGGCATCGGCTATTCCGGCGAAAAGCCGTCGCTGCGCATGGCGCAGCTGCGCTACATGGACATCCCCGGCTGCGAGCCGGGCCACACCAAAGCCGGCGCGCCACTCGATCTCCTGGGGCCGCATCTGCGCCAGAACGCCAAGGCCACCGCCTCGGCCGCCTACTTCTACGGCAAGGCCGGCAGCCTGGACGAGTGCTATCACAGCCTTGGTTGGAGCGGCACCCTCCAGGACGCCAAGCTGATGGCCGATGGCCAACTCCTCGCGGGAATCAGGCTCCTGGTGCCGCACGGCTTCTTCTACAGCACGCATGCCCTGCGCAAGCACGATGCGCCGCCCACCTTCTTCTTTCAGACCCCCTATTGGCCCCTCTTCGGCAAGTTGGCCGAGCACGTGGAGCGCATCGGGCAGCTCTTCGAGGACACATACATCGACGCAGAGATTCTGGTGATCGAGCCGTCCAGCGGCATCCCGTCGCGCGCTGACCTTGAAGCGTATGTGCAGCTTCAGACCCTGCTGATGGGCCGCCATCTCGACTTCCACTTCGCCGACACCGATATCCTCGAAAGCGGGCGCATTGAAGCCGGTGTGCTTCGGGTCGCCGACCTGGCGGTGCGGCTGGTGATCGTGCCGCCGATGCGCGTCATCGAGGAGCCGCTGGCTGACTGGCTGGCCAGGTTCGAGGCGTCGGGCGGCCGGGTCCTTCGCTGTGCGCACTATCTGAGTGCCGATGGCCGATTGGCGGATGAGGCATTGCAGGCAGAGATCGACGCCGTTGTGCGTCCCAGCCTGAGCGTGCGAAAAAACGGTGAGGACGCGCGGTCCGTGCAGGTCGTCAAGCGCGCCGGGACCGAGCGCACGCTGTGGTTCGTGCTCAACACAGGCAGCGAGCCGTTGACAGCAGAGCTGGATGCCGGGCGACCGCTGAAGGAAATCCCGTTGGAGGCCGGTCGATCGACGCAACTCGAATTGCGGGCTGGCCGCTACGTCCGGGAAGTGGCTGCGTTCGAGTCGTTCATGCTGGAGGCGAGCGCGTTGCCGGTCGATTCCGGTTGGCGCCCGACCTCGCTGGCCGCCCAGGACGCAGCAGAGGGTGTACCGCGCAGCTCGATGCCCGTGGTCTGCGTTCCCTTGCGCGGGCCGGCGCGCGTGCGGCCGCTCCACCCCAACCTGCTGCGCCTGGCGGAATGGCAGATGTCGATTCTGGAGGACGGCGCGCCGCTGCAGACCGCCCGTGTGCCAGCGCTCCCATTGAGCGACCAGTTGGAGCGTGGCGGTTTTCGCTTTGCCCCACGCGTCCACCGCTATTTCGGCCATGAACCGGAGCTAGACTGGCCTGCCATGGACGTGCGATACGAATGCGCATTCGAGAACGCGTTCTCCGGCCCGATCGCGTTTGTGATGGAGCCGGGGTCGATCTCCGGCGACTGGCGGCTGTGGGTGAACGCCGCGGGCCCGCTCAGCGCCTGCGACCTGTCCGAGACGCACGCACATGTGCGCGGCAGCCTGGGCGTCGATATCACTACACTGCTCCGGCCCGGCTCCAACATCCTCCGCGTGGAAATCGCCGGCGCGCGGCCCGAGGGCGGCCTGCTCAACCCGCTCTACCTGGCCGGCGAGTTTGGCGTGACCCTCAGTCCGCCTCGTCTGTGCGAGCGCCAGGAGGAAGGCGGCTTCGAAACCTATGAGGCGAACGGCCTGCCGTACTTCTCAGGGGCCATCGAGTATGCGCTCGAATTTGCGCTACCGCCAGCAGGCATCGGGCTACGGGCTCGCCACAAAGCCGACACAGGGCCAGCGGGGCAGCCGGGGACGGCAGCAGTGCAATTCGTGACCGACGCGCCATTTCACGAAGCGTGCGAGGTCTCCCTGAATGGTGGGCCGTGGCGCGTGCTCGCCTGGGAGCCCCGCGCCCTGGAGCTGCCGGCAACGGAGCTCCGGCCAGGCCGGAACAGGGTTAGGATCCGCGTTTACACGACGTTGATCCGGGCGTTCGAGGCTCAGTGGTTCGACACCAGTGCGCACTGCTATCGGGAGGTCGGCTAGTTGGCGCGCGAAGCGCGTCTTGGGGTATCATCACGGTGGCTGCCAACGAAGGATCGCCATGGCCACTGGTCCAAGTGAAACAGGAATGCAGCCAAGGGAGCGCGATGATGCCCAGGCCGCACGCCAGTGATGGCCGCCACCCACGCAAAACGCGTCGACACGGTGCGGGCGCTGCTCCAGGCGGGCGCCGACGTTCACAGCCTCGATAGCTACAGCGGCACGGGCCTGATTCGCGCCGCGGATCGCGGGCACGTCGAGGTCATCCGGGAGCTTCTGAAGACCGATATCCGAATCGACCACGTCAACCGTCTGGGCTGGACCGCACTGCTCGAAGCGATTCTGCTGGGCGACGGCGGTCCACGTCACACGGAGGTCGTGCGCCTGCTTGTTGAGGCCGGTGCGAATGTCAACCTGGCCGACGGGCAAGGAGTGACTCCGCTTGCGCACGCGCGGAAGCGCGGCTACAGCCAGATTGCGGCCATCTTGCAGGCTGCCGGTGCGCGCTGAGGGCGCCGCCAGCCACGATCTCTCGAACTTGCGGAGCATGAGCATGAAACAACGCTATCTTTCCATCGATCATGACTTTCTAGCAGTGGAACGCGAGCAGCTCACGGACGAAGGCCGCAACGTTGCACCGGTCGCGACCGAGTTCGACGCGCTGCTCGCTGCCGAACTGGACGCCGACCCCGCACTTCAGTCGCGCGCCGCGTCGCTGCTCGACGCCTGCGCCGAGCTGCCCATGCGCGCCGGCTATGCTTACGACGAGCCATCAGACCTTGCGAGCATCCGCCGCGCCCGGCCGAGCGATACGCCGTTCTGGATCGTCACCGATCCGGGCGACGACTCTCTCTTCGACCATGTGCTCGCGGCCTGGCTGGGCCGCTGTGCGGGCTGTCTGCTCGGCAAGCCGGTCGAGGGGTGGCGCTCGCCGGCGATGTGGGGCTTCCTCAAGGATCAAGGGCGCTATCCGCTGGCCGACTTCTTCCGCTCCGACGCGCCGGCCGAGCTGTACGAGAAGCACAAGGTGTCACGCGATCGGCCATACATCGATCGCGTCACGCACATGCCGGAGGACGACGACACGAACTACACCGTCACCGGCCTGGCGATCATGAAGCAGCGCGGGGCAAGCTTCGCGCCGGAGGATGTGGCGAGCTTCTGGCTGCAGAACATCCCGATCTTCCACACCTTCACTGCCGAGCGAGCCGCCTACCGCAACTTCGTCAACCTGATCCCGCCGCCGACATCGGCGACTTACCGCAACCCATACCGCGAGTGGATCGGCGCCCAGATCCGAGCCGACTTCTGGGGTTACGCTGCGCTGGGCAACCCCGAGCTGGCAGCCGAGTATGCCTGGCGCGACGCGTCGATCAGCCATGTCAAGAACGGCATCTACGGCGAGATATGGGTGGCGGCGATGCTGGCGGCGGCGCCCTACGTCAGCGATGTCGAGGATGTCATCAAGATCGGCCTGGGCGAAATCCCGGCCAAGAGCCGCCTGGCTGAAGACATCCACCAGGTAATCGGCTGGCGGCATGCGGGGATCGACGCCGAGGAGGCGATCCGCCGCATCCATGCGCGCTGGAATGAGTTCAATCCGCACCACTGGTGCCACACCAACTCCAATGCTCAGATCGTGGCGCTGGGCCTGCTTTGGGGCCAGCACGACTACGGCCGCGCCATCTGCACGGCGGTTCAGGCCTGTTTCGACACCGACTGCAACGGCGCCACCGTCGGCTCGGTCTTCGGCATGATGCACGGCACGGCAGGCCTGCCCGAGCACTGGATCGGCCCGCTCAACGACTTGCTGGACACCGGCATCGCCGGATATCATCAGGTGCGGATTTCGGAGGTCGCGCGAGCGGGGTTCGCGCTGTGGCAGACCAACAACAGCGTGTCAGCTCGCAGTTAGCGCGTCTGCCGTTCGGCAAGCGCACGGCGCGCAGTGATGCGAGCCAGGCGCTATCGGCCCTCGAGCCTTCGTTCTGTTCCCAGATCAGGAGTGGTCTATGACACCCATCAGCATCGTGCCCAAACCAGCGAAATGCACGCCTCTCGACGGCAGCTTCACACTGACCGCCGACACGACGATCGTGGCGCCAGGCCCGGCATCAGCAGTGGGACACCAGCTCGCCTCCGCACTCACGCCCGCGACCGGCTTCTGGCCGCAGGTGGTCGCCGCCACCGTCCGGGATGCTGGTGTGATCCGGCTGCGCCTCGATCGCTCGTTGGAGCCATCAGGCGCCGAGAGCTATCAGCTTGACGTGACGCAGCAGCAGGTCACGATCTCCGCGCCGGCGCCTGCCGGCCTCTTCTACGGCGCGCAATCGCTGCGCCAGCTTCTGCCTCCTTCGATCTTTCGTGAGGCGAAGGTCGAGGGGGTTGCGTGGACAATCCCCTGTGTCCGGATCGAAGACGCGCCGCGCTTCGCCTGGCGCGGCATGATGCTCGACACCTGCCGGCACTTCATGCCGAAGGAGTTCATCAAGAAGCACATCGACCTCTTGGCGCTGCACAAGTACAACACCCTCCACCTGCATCTGACCGATGACCAGGGCTGGCGCATCGAGATCAAACGCTACCCCCGGCTCACCGAGGTCGGCGCGTGGCGGAAGGAAACGCTGGTCGGCAGGATGGAATGGCGCAACCCGAACTACGTCGAGGTCTACGACGGCAAGCGGCATGGCGGCTTCTACACCCAGGACGACATCCGGGAGATCGTCGCGTATGGAGCGGCGCGCTGCGTCAACATCGTGCCTGAGATAGAGATGCCCGGCCACGCACAGGCCGCCATTGCCGCCTACCCTGAGCTGGGCAATACCGGCGAGCAGGTCGGCGTGCGCACGAAGTGGGGGATCAGCGAGCACGTCTTCAATGCAGAGGAGTCGACCATCCTCTTCCTGCAAAACGTGCTCGCCGAAGTGCTCGACCTCTTTCCCAGTCGCTTCATCCACGTCGGCGGTGACGAGTGCCCGAAGGCACAGTGGAAGGCGAGCCCTGCGGCGCAAGCGCGCATGAAAGAGCTTGGCCTCGCCAACGAGGAGGAGCTGCAGAGCTATTTCATCCGCCGGATGGATCAATTCCTCGCCATGCAAGGCCGGCGGCTGATCGGCTGGGACGAGATCCTGGAGGGGGGTTTGGCGCCGGGCGCGACGGTGATGTCGTGGCGCGGCGAGGCCGGCGGGATCGCCGCAGCGCGTGCTCGTCACGATGTGGTGATGGCGCCCAACATCTGGACCTACTTCGATTACTACCAGGCCGAAGACAAGGACACCGAGCCGCTCGCCATCGGCGGCTATGTGTCACTCGAGAAGGCCTACAGCTACGATCCGGTCTCCGAGGCGCTGTCACCCGAAGAGGGCAAACACGTCCTCGGCACCCAGGCACAGCTCTGGACCGAGTACATGCCGAACCCCAAGCAGGTCGAGTACATGGCCTTCCCGCGCGCCTGCGCCCATGCTGAGGTCGCCTGGACGCCCGTCGCGATCAAGGACGTCGATGACTTCCGCACCCGCCTGAACGCGCACCTCAAGCGGCTGGATGTCCTCGACGTGAACTACCGCCGGCCCTGATCGGAGCACCGAGCATCGACCTGGAGGATGCCGTGACCGCGATGCCGTTTCCTGCGGCATGCGTGCGGCGCCTCCTCGGCAAAGCCACTCTGCGGAGCACATCATGAGCAAGATCATCACCTTTGGCGAGATCATGCTGCGGCTGAACCCGCCGGGCTTCAACCGCATCACGGAAACGCGTGTCTTTGAGGCGTTGTATGCAGGCGGCGAAGCCAACGTTGCGGCGTCTCTCGCCTGTTACGGCCAACCGACCGAGTTCGTCTCGCGCGTGCCAGCGAACGACCTGGGCGACGCGTGCGTCGCCTACTTGCGCCAGCACGGCATCGGCGTCGCGCACATCCAGCGCGGTGGTGACCGCCTTGGCATCTACTTCCTGGAGGCAGGCGCAGCCCAACGCGCCAGCAAAGTGGTCTATGACCGCGCAGGCTCCAGCTTCGCCGCGATCAGGCCCGGCATGGTGGACTGGAAAAGCGTATTCAGAGACGCCGACTGGTTTCATTGGACCGGCATCACACCTGCCGTATCGGAGGGTGCTGCCCTGGCATGCGCGGAGGCCATTGGCATCGCCCGGCAGTTGGGCGTAACGGTCTCGTGCGACCTGAACTACCGCGCCAAACTCTGGAAGTGGGGCAAGAAAGCCGGCGAAGTGATGCACGACCTGGTGGTCGGCTGCGACGTCGCTGTTGGCAACGAGGAAGATGCCGACAAGGTGTTCGGCATCACTGCCCCGGAGGCGGATGTCACCGGGGGCAAGGTCGAGGCCGAGCAGTATCGCTATGTGTGCGAAAAGCTGGCCGAGCGCTTCCCGAACCTCAAGACGGTGGCAATTACCCTGCGCGGTTCGGTTTCCGCCAGCCATAACACCTGGTCCGGCGCATTGTGGAAGCGCGCCGAGCCCGGGGAACGCGAAGGCGGCGCTTTCTACACCGCGCCGGTGTACAACATCGTTCCCATCGTGGACCGCGTGGGGGGCGGCGATTCGTTTGTGGGTGGCCTGATCTATGGGCTGCGCACGTACGGAACGGACGTTGGCAAGGCGCTGCACTTCGCGGTCGCGGCTTCCTGTCTCAAGCACAGCATCCCGGGCGACTTCAATGCTGTAACGGTCAGCGAGGTCGAGGCGCTGATGGCGGGCGACGCGTCGGGGCGGGTGAAACGATAGGCGGATGAAAGGGGAGGGAGGCGCCCATGCCAGTCAAACAACGCCCCAATCCGCCCATGTACCCGGGCGGAATGGAAATCGGCGCTGAGGAGGAGGCGGCAGTGCTGGAGGTGCTGCATGCCAAACGCCTGTTCCGCTACTACGGCCCCGCACCTGGCCCATCGAAGGCCGAGGCGCTGGAACATGCGTTTTCGGCGCACATGGGAGTGAAGCGCGCGCTGGCAGTGACCTCCGGCACGGCAGCGCTGATCTGCGGCCTGCAGGGGATCGGCATCGGTCCGGGCGATGAGGTGATCGTCCCCGCGTACACGTGGATCGCCTCGGCGTCGGCCGTGGCGGCTGTGGGCGGCGTGCCGATCCCCGCCGAGGTGGACGAGACGCTCACCCTCGACCCGGCCGATGTGGAGCGACGTATCACCCCATACACCAGGGCGATCATGCCGGTCCACATGCGCGGCGCACCCTGTCGCATGGATGATTTGCTGGCAGTCGCCGGTCGCCACGGACTCAGGGTGATCGAAGACACCGCCCAGGCGGACGGCGGCAGCTATCATGGTCGCCGCCTGGGCAGCATCGGTGACGTGGGCTGCTTCAGCCTCCAGTTCAACAAGATCATCACCTCCGGTGAAGGCGGGATGGTGATCACCAACGACGAATCGGTTTGGAAGCGGGCGATCATGTTCCACGACGTAGTCGGCGGGATGCGGAACGGCCTTCCTGCAGAGGAGATTGCCTGGGGGATCAACTTCCGCATGCCGGAGTTGCTCGCGGCGGTGGCCCTTGTGCAGCTGGGACGCCTCGACGGGCTGCTGGCAGCGATGCGGGCGCGCAAGCAGATGCTGAAGGCCGGGCTGCAGCCGATCATCAACCGCCGCGGACTCGCCTTCCGGGAGATCGTCGACCCTGAAGGCGATGCGGCAGTAGCGTTGGTCTTCTTCATGCCCACCCCCGCGGACGCTCTGCGCACGGCGGAGGCGCTGCGAGCGGAAAACATCGGTGCGAACGTGCTGTATCAGCCCGAGCGCACCGACTACCATATCTTCGCCCATTGGACCCCGATCCTGGCGCAGCGCACATGGACGTCCGGGGGCGGTCCGTGGCGCTGGGCGCGGCGCGAGATACGCTACAGCGCCGATGATTGCCCTCGCACCCTTGATCTCCTCGGCCGGGCAGTGCACATGGACATCAGCCCGCTCCTGACGAACGAGGACATTGAGGAGACCCTGGAGGGCCTGAGCCAGGTGCTGGAGGATCGGAAATCGCCCGCATAGCCGCTGCAGGCTGATTCCCCGTTGGAACCTGATCCAGGGGAATCAGCCTGCGCGAAAAGTCCCGTGATCGAATGCCCATCATTGCCGCATCAGAGTTCGCCGCCGGGGTGCGAGCCGAGCTGCCGATCCTGCTCGGCGTTGCGCCTTTCGGCATGATCTACGGTGCACTGGCCATTGCCGAAGGCTTGCCTGCGCCCATGGCGCAGGCAATGTCGGTGATCGTCTTCGCCGGTTCGGCGCAGTTCGTTGCCGTGCAGTTGATCGGTGGCGGCGCGCCGGCGATGGTTCTGCTGCTGACCACGTTCGTCGTCAATGTCCGCCACATGCTGTACAGCGCCTCCATCGCACCCTACGTGCGTCCCCTGCGGCCGGCATGGAAATGGCTGCTGGCCTACCTGCTGACCGACGAGGCCTATGCCATCGCGATCGTCCACTACCAGCGGACCGATCCCACGGTTCGGAATGACCCAGAGGAGCTCGGACCTTCGGCAAGGGACGCGCTGGCCCTTTCGGATCGCGAGGGTGGGCTTGCGGCACTGCCGGACCCACGCCACTGGTATCTGTTGGGCGCTGGGCTGGCGCTCTGGACGACGTGGCAGATCAGCACAGCGGCCGGCATCTTGGTGGGCGCGCGCATGCCGCCGGGCTGGTCGTTAGAGTTTGCTCTGCCACTGACTTTCATCGCGCTGCTCACACCGATCCTGAGGGACCGCCCCGCCATCGCAGCGGCAGTCGCGGCCGGACTCGTGGCGATTATCGGCGCAGGGTGGCCGTACAAGCTGGGACTCGTGGCCGCAGCGATGGCCGGCATCGTGGCCGGCGCATGGACGGATCGGCACGGCATCGGCGGAGGCAGGCCCAGATGAGAACCGGGGCCCTTTGGTTTACACTGCTCGGAATGGGAATGATCACCTATGGCATCCGGCTGTCAATGATTCTGCTGCTCGGCCGGGTCGAGATCTCTGATGGTCTTCGGCGTATGCTGCGTCTGGTGCCGCCGGCTGTGCTCTCCGCCATCATAGTCCCTGAGCTGCTGCATCCAAACGGCGCGCTTGAGCTCTCGCCCGGCAACCCGCGGTTGCTGGCGGGGATCATCGCTGCGCTGGTGGCCTGGCGCACGAAGAATGCGCTGCTGACCATCGCAATGGGGATGGCTGCGCTGTGGGGGCTGCAGGCCCTGATCCGATAGGAGGACTCTAATGAACGGCGCCCAATGGTTGGTGCGTTTGCTTCAGCGCTGGGGTGTAGAGCAGATCTTCGTGCTGCACGGCAATGGCTTGTTCCCGCTCCTGGATGCGTTCATCGACAGCGATATCCAGGTGGTCGACGTGCACAACGAGCAGGCGGGCGCCTACATGGCGGATGCCTGGGGCGCGATGACTGGCCGGCCCGGTGTTGTGGCGGTCAGCGCCGGGCCGGGTCACACCAACGCCCTGACCGGCCTGACCAACGCCTGGTGGGATGGGCGACCGGCGCTGCTCATCAGCGGCTGCAGCCCACAGGAAACGGAGGGCGCCGACACCTTCCAGGAACTCGACCAGGTGGCGATGGTCAGGCCGGTGTGTAAGTACGCCGCGAAGGTGCATCACATCGAGGCGCTGCCGCAACAGACCACCAATGCGCTGACGATGGCAGTCAGCGGCCGGCCGGGGCCGGTTCATCTCACTATTCCACACGATGTCCTCAGCGCCGAGATGGACGAAACCCGGCTGCCGCCTCAGCCGATCGGCCTGCTGCAGGTGCGTCCGCAAGGGGCGGGCGACCCGCGCCTGGTGGAACAGGCAGTCGACCTGATCGCGGGCGCGTCCAGGCCGATGATGGTGGTGGGCAGCGGTGCGTTCTATGCGCGCGCCTGGGGTGTCCTCCGCGCATTCGCCGAAGCCACCGATATCCCGATCCTGTCGCACATCTGGGACCGCGGGTGCATCGAAGAGAGAATTCCCCAATATGTGGGCGTGACCCGGGGCGGGCAATTCACGAACAGCGCGCTGCCCAAGCTGGCCGAAGCGGATGTGGTCCTGGTCATCGGCGCCCGCATCGACTATCGCGTGGGCCGCGGACGGCCGCCGCTCTTCCCCGCTGCGGCACGGGTGATCCAGGTGGACGTCGAGCCGCATGAGATCGGCCGCAATCGCATCCCAGAGGTCGGAATCGTGGGCGACCCGCGCAGCGTGCTGGGGCAGATCACCGACCAGGTGCTCCGCCGCAACATCTCCCCCCACCGTGCCTGGCTGGCGGAAGTGCGGGCAGCGCGGCAGCTCCTGCTCGACAAGTGGGCGGGACTGGGCCATGAGGAGGCATGGCCGTTGGCCTCCATCCGCATCTGCCGGGAGATCAAGCCGTTCCTGGATCGCGAGGTCACCTTCCTGATAGATGGCGGCAACATCGGCCAGTGGGCGCATATGGCGCTGTTCGACCGCCATCCGTCGCACTGGCTGACCTGCGGCGCAAGCGGCGTGGTGGGCTGGGGCCTATCGGGCGCCATTGCTGCCAGGCTGGCCCGTCCCGAACATGGCCTGCTCCTGCTGAGCGGCGATGGCTCCGCCGGCTTCAACCTGAGCGAGATCTCTACTGCGCTCCGGTTCGGAACACCGTATGTTGCGGTCATTGCCCACGATGGCGCATGGGGCATCGTGGCTGAGGGACAGGCAGACGGCCGTCGCATCGCCAGCCAGTTCGCGGAGATTCGCTTCGACCGGGTCGCGCAGGCGCTCGGCGCCCGCGGCGTCTATATCGAACACGCTGGCCAACTTGGCCCAGCCATCGCTGAAGGGCTCCAAGTGAATACGGTGACGGTCATTCACGCGCCCACGCAATGGGCCAGCATCGAGTCCTGGGAGGACCGGTTCGGACCGCGGCGCATCCGCTGAAGGGTCACTCCGAGGGGCGTCTCACGATATCGGCCACACCGCCGATGGCCGCTTGGGGAAAAGCGCCTCGATGAGGACGCGGCTGTCATCGTCCTCCACCCGGCAGTCAGTGAATGCCGACTGAAGCTCATCCAGCGTCCGGTAGCCGAACAGCAGCTGCAGAAAGGTGAGTCCCGGGAACCCGGCCGCGCCCGGATCCTCGTGGCTGGGACGCCACGCCTCCACCGCGGCGATGCGGCCGGCGTGGATTATCAGACGCACACCCCCGCGATAGAAACTCACCTTCAGCTCGCCGGTGTAGCCGGCAGCGATCGAACGCGCCAGTCGTTCGCCGAGTACGGGCGCGATGCGACGAAGGAACGCCGGCACGTCGGGCACGCGCAAAAACCAGGCGTAGGGCTTGGCGACCACGGGAAGGCGGCTGCGAACCGCCGCCAGGAAGGGATGATCTGGGCCCAGCGAGGCGTAGAGGGTGGACAGCGCCGTCCCGTCCCGCGCCGCGTACGTCTCGCCCGTCCTCTTCAGGTAGCGCAGAAGCGCCGGTGCACACGCGAGCCACGATGCTCCGGGCTCCAGCTCGAGGACGGGCATCTGCAGGCTGCCGTCACTGCCGAGCTTGAAGCCGTGGCCGACGTAGCCAATCTGCTCTCCTTGCGGGCTTTCGATGATGCGCCATTCGAGCCGCGTCAGGTTCTTTTCGCTCTTCCCGAAGACTTCGTAGCGCCACAATGACTCATCGCGACGGCAGGCGACCAACAGCCGTCCGGCCGAGTGCGCGTCCACCTCGCGCATGAAGGGCAGGTCGGCATCGGTCACGGGCCGGAGCCGGCACTCTTCCAGTTCGTCGGGCCTGCGCGCCGGAATGCTGGCGGCGCATCCGATCCGGCCGCCGCCCAGGTCCAACGCCATCTCATAGCCGAACTGGCGATAGTAATACGGGATGCCCGTGATGCCCTGGACGAGATGCCCGCGCTCGGCGCTCCAGGCGTGCAACACGTCGAACTGCTCGCGGATCAACCCGCGGTTGCGATATTCCGGCAGGGTGCCCACCGATTCGGGCCGACCTACTCCGAAAGGAATGCCGGCATAGGACCAGACCTGGTCAATCAGGTTGGTCACTGAGACGATTCTACCGGTGGCCGCGTCCTCCACGATCGTGAAGTCGTCCTCACGAAACGTTGGGTGGTCGCCTCGCAGCAGGTCGAGCGCCCAATGGATCTCCCCCTCGATGGGGCGTGCTGCATCCGGGCTGCCCTGCACCCACGCGTTGAATTCGGCGATTGCACCGGCATCGGCGGCGACCGAGCGCCGCATGATCAGTCCGTCACCCAATTCTCGCAGCACCACAGGCGTGCGGTGGATCATCTGAGCCCCTTGCGGAAAGTGCTTGGTGAGCGCTTCTCAATTCGGCAGCGCCGGACCCCGAGTCGGTGCGTTGGGCCGCCCGGTCTGCCGCCGATCAAGCCACCGGCCAGAAATCGGACGGTTGCTTGGGGAAAAGGATGCCCAGCAGCGCGCGCGACTCATCGCCACTGACCCAACAATCGGGAAAGAAGGAACGCAGCTCCTCCAGTGACCGATAGCCGAAGAGCAACTGCAGGAAAGTCAGTCCCGGAAAGGCCGCCGAGCCGTCGTCGGCAAGGGACGGCTGCCACGCCTCGATCGCCGTCAGGCGACCTCGCTCGAAAGACAGGCGCATACCTTCCCGGTAGAAGCTCAGTCGGAGCTCGCCCGTATGATTGACTGCGATGGAGCGCGCGAGGCGCGCCTCCAACGCCGGCGCCACGTGCCGCACGAAGCCGGGCAGGTCGGCCACGCGCAGGTACCAGGCATATGGCCGGCGAACCTGGGAAAGCCGATCCTGAGCCGCTTCGAAGAAGGGATGTTCGAGTGCTAACCAGAAGTTCAGCCGGTCCACGGGCTTGGCGTCGCGCTGCGCATAGGCCCGCGCCGTCGCCTGGAGATAGCGCAGGATGCTCGGCGCCACTGCCAGCCACGAAACGCCCGGACTCACTTCGACATAGGACACCCCCAGGCTCCCCTCGGTCACCTTCCAGTAATGGCCGAGCAGGCCCACAGGCTCGGCGGTCGCCGACTCGACGACACACCATACCAGGCGGTTGACGTTGGTTTCGCTCTTGCCAAAGAGCTCGTAGCGCCACAGTTCCCGATCGCGCTCACAGGCGATCAGCCAGCGGCGATTCGCCGCAGCATCGAGCGCAACAATGAACGGCAGGTCGTTCTCCTGAGCCGGGCGGATGCGAAAGGACTCGACCTCACCCGGTTTGAGCTTCGATGCGGCCGATAGAACGCCGCTGCGACCGCCACCCAGCACCAACGCCATCTCGTAGCCGAATTGGCGGTAGTAGTTCGGGATTCCGGTGATCGCCTGGACGAGCTCGCCGCGCTCCGCGCTCCAGGCATGAATCGCGGCGAACTGAGCGCGCACCAACCCCCGACGCCGGTATTCCGGATCGGTCCCGACGAGTTCGGGACGGCCGACCTGGAACGGAAGGCCGCAATAGGACCAGGTCTGTGAGATCGTGCTGAGTGATGAGACGATCCTGCGACTTCTGGTGTCCTCTACGATCGTGAAGTCGCCGGCGCCGAAGGTAGGATGCGGACGCAGCAGCAGATCACGCGTCCAGGTCGCCACCGCCTCATCCGGCTCAACGACCCCCTGATCCCGGTGGATCATCCTGTTGAAATCAGCCAACGCATCGGCGTCGGCAGGAGTTGAACGGCGCATAATCAGGCCGTCGCCAAGCGCGCGTATCACGGGGGATGACCCGTCAGACATAGGGGATGCTCCTCGCATCGGTGATCATCCGAGCGGCCATTTTCGTGGCCGAATCGAATTCTGTCAAGCTCCGACCGAACACGGACCGGAGCGAACGACAACAGCTCATCCAGCAACGGGGCAACCCCTGGCCCCCACGTGCGTTGGCTACTACAAGTACGCATCCGGGCGGAACCTTGTTTCGCGCCACAGGCCGGAACTTCGGAGAAAGAGGATGAAACAACGACGATACGCGATGGTTGTCCTATCAGCCATCGTTCTGATGACGGGATCCGGCTCCATCGCAGGGAGCGCGCGAGCGACGCCTTCGGAAGCGCCGGATTCCCCGGCGACGCCTGCCCTGGCGCCGTGCGCCGTCTTTCCTGCCGACAACATCTGGAACACGCGCATCGACGCCTTGCCGGTGGCAGCCAACTCCCAGGCCTATGTCAATACGATCGGTGCGGCGACGGGGGTTCATGCCGATTTTGGCGCGGGCACGTGGAACGGCGGGCCGATCGGCATCCCGTACACCACCACCATTGGCCCGCCTACAGCGGTCACGTTCGACTATGCAAGTGAAAGCGATCCTGGCCCGTATCCCATCCCGTCGGATGCTCCCATTGAGGGCGGTCCAAACAGCAACGGAGACCGCCATGTCCTGATACTCGATGAGACCGCCTGCATCTTGTATGAGTTGTACGACGCGTGGCCGCAGCCGGACGGAAGCTGGCACGCGGGCTCCGGGGCGATCTTCGATCTCCGCTCCCACGCGCTCCGTCCCGACACCTGGACCTCCGCAGACGCGGCCGGGCTGCCGATTCTGGCCGGACTGGTGCGCTACGACGAGGTCGCCGCAGGCGCGATCAACCATGCGCTGCGCTTCACCGCTCCGCAGACGCGGCGAGCCTATGTGTGGCCTGCACGCCACTATGCGTCGAGCCTGACCGGGATGCAGTTCCCGCCCATGGGGCAGCGCTTCCGGTTGCGCGCCGGCTTCGACATCTCAGGCTTCTCGCCTGCCAACCAGGTGATCCTGACTGCACTGAAAACCTACGGCATGATGCTGGCCGACAACGGGTCGAGCTGGTTCCTCTCGGGCGCACCCGACGAACGGTGGGACAACGACGACCTGCGCCAGCTGCAGACGCACGTTCACGGTTCCGACTTCGAGGCGGTCGATGTCTCCTCCCTGATGGTGGAGCCGGACTCGGGCCGGGCGACGCCGCGCTCACCTGGGCCGGGTGCGCGAGTGTATCTTCCGATCTGCCTGAGGGAATGAGACCGGGTTGTGTTCCTGCTTGTGTCGAGCCGATCCGTTCAGCGAGGCCGCGCCCGCTCCTGCCGCCAATAGAGGAAGGTCATCGCGACGGTCAGCGCGACGGCGACGACCGCATACGCCAACGTAGGCATGCGCGAGAAATCGAACTGAGTGCGAAAGGCGAGCAACGTGGCGCATACCGCAGCGCCGAAGAAGATGTTGAGCTGAATGCCCCGGCGCACTTCAGCCCAATCGGACGCCAGCGCCATCGACCCGGCCCAGACCGCCCAGCCCAGGAACCAGGCAGAGATGATCCTGGCATCAAACTCGGTGAGCGCCCACGGCCAGCGCAGATCGAGCCATGTCGGGTTGATGACAAGGAACAGCCCGAACACGCCGAGTGCAGCGACCTCGAAGATCAGCAGCCGCCTCAGCCAGGTTCCCAGTGGCCCGCCCGTAGTCAGTGGATCCCCTCTCGCCGCCGCGCCGCGCGGGATCAGGAAAAACATCGACACCGGCTCGATGGTGTAGAGCAGGATCCACAAGTGGGCAACCAACACACGCCAGTTCATCTCATCGGCGTGCCAGATCGTTGCCAGCAACAGCGCTGCGGTGAATACCAGGTTGCCCCAGGGCGTCCAGCGAAGCTTACGCCAATCCTCCTCAAAGACAAACAGCAGGAAGAAGCAGGTGCGGAACAGATAGCCTGCGCCGACAAACGCCTGCGCCGGGCGCGGCTCGACGACCCAGGCGAAGTGTGACGGGATGGCGTCCGGCACAAAGAACATCCACAGCGCAAAGACGGCGGCGAACAACGCGCCTACGGCACCCCAGAAGCGGAACTGTCCCGGGACTGGAATCATGCACCCTACTCCTCAGCCATCAGGGTGACCGCGCCGCCGGCCGTGACGACTAGAGAGCCGACGGCGGTCCCGGCCGCCCCACGTCCTATCGCCAACCATTGGCCCGGCCTACCGCCATCCTGCGACGACCCGGACACCATGCTGAAGGTGGTCGCGTCGCCTATCCCGAGCACTGAGGTGTCGCGCCACTCCTCTCCCTGCTGCCAGCGATATCCATGGAGGTGAATCGTCAACGGAGTGCGAGCGGCGTTCACACAGCGGACAACCATGCGCGTGTCGATGCCGACCACCAGGGCCGGCGCATTTTCGAGCCCCTGTCGCCCGTTGAGACACAACCCGATACCCGCCAACTCATGAAAGACCAGCAGATAATCCGCGCGCTTCGGTGGCGAAGGAACCGCCCCAAATACTGGCGGCGTGTCGCTCGCCCCACGCACCGATCGGGATGGCTGATCAGCGGGCTGCTCGCCGGGCGCCAGGATGCGCAGCACGCCGAGCGCGCCCAGCAGCAGGCTCGCCTCGGATGCTGGGCCCGCGTCGCAGATCAGCCAGGCGCCTGCCGTGGAGCGGTGCGGTGCACTCCATCGATAGACAAAGCTCTCGCCGGGGGAAACGCGATCCCCGCGCGCGTCGCCCTGATCTGGGTCAGGAGGCGAGAGCGGAAAGGCGCCATCGTACATCGCCGTCCGCTGTACACCGTGCGCGTGTAGGCTGTGAATCCGCTCGGCCAGAGGGGCCTCGGCGCGCGTATCCATATTGCGGAAATGCACCACAATGTCGTCTCCTACCTTCGCCTCGAGCACCGCTCCCGGCAGCGCACCCTGGGTCAGCTTAGGATCGGGCTCAAGTAGGTCCCACGGATTCATCGGCTCATCGACGGGTTGGTCCCACCCAACGCTATAGCGCCGGAGAAGAAGACCCATCTGCTCAGCCAGTCCCGCGCCAGCCGATGGGGCCGACCAAGGCTGCGTGCGCCAGAGGTGTTCTTCGATCTGGACCCAGTACTCTTTGGTGGCCACTCGCGGTCCTTTCGTTATGTCAATGCAGCCCGAATGCGCGCCGCCGCGCCACCGCTCAGCGGTTGACCGTGCCCCACGCACAGCACCTCGCTGTCGAACTCGGCCAGGCGGCGGAGGGAGGCTCGGTGCTGCTTCGGGTTGAGCAGAAAGCCGGGCCACCCCAGCTGGAATGTCGGCCAGGTGCAGATCGCGTCGCCGGCGATCAGAGTGCGGCGCTCCTGCCAGTAGAAGGCAAGATGCCCGGGGGAATGCCCCGGCGCATGCGCCACCCGCAACGGACCGACCTGGTCACCGTCATGGATGAACTCATCCACCTGGGCAGGCGGATGCTTGATAAACCCAAGGTTGTTTGCCACCTGGAGTGGCCATGTGCGCACGGGCCGCTGCGGCAGCCATGAGACCTGCTGCGCCGCCCGGTCGCCTGAGATGAGGTCGGCCTCCCATTCGTGCGCATAAATCGTCGCGCCGCTATGCTGCTTCAGCAGCGCCAGTCCGCCCAGGTGCGAGCGGTGCGAGTGCGTCATGATGATCCGCTTGAGATCGTGGATCGTTCTGCCGATCTGGGCGATCTGATCGAAGATACGTCGGGCGTCTGTGTCATAGAGCGTATCAATCAGCGTCAGCTCCTTGCCGTCATCCAGCAGGAAGGCATGCACGTAGGCGCCCTTCTGCTGCCACAAGCTATAAACTCCGGGGGCGATTTGCATTTGTACAGTATTACCTCTACTATGATACCAACTTAAGTCTATACTTGTTCTATTGTAATCCATAGCGTACAGCTTTGTCAAACACTGCGAATCCGGAATTGGTCCGCAGCACTCTGCCTACGCAAACGACATAGCGGTTCTTGACAAAACCTTCGGAGGCGGGTATGCTGTTTTTCAGGAAGCAGTATTCACGCCCTCACAGGCTCAGAAAGGAGGCGACAACATGGCTCATAGCGAAGTTGTGGCGCAAGCCGCACAGGCTTGCGAGGGGCCTGTTTGCCTCCGCGTCGGGAAAGGGTGAGAGAACGATAGTCGTTCCTTCTTCGTGATCCTGTGGCCATGAGGCGGCAGACCCGCGTACCTCATGGCCTTTTTATTTCATCGTCTGCGCGCTGACCGCGCACGCGATGGTCGGGCACTTTCCGGGCCATGAGTTGAATGCTCATGGCCCGTTTGTTTGTTGCAGCCCGAACCGGTCTTCGCCGGCTGGGGTCGATCATGGAGAAGGAACATTGGCAAGTCGCACAGATCGCATGTGGGAACATATCCGGGCGGATCAAGCGGTGCGCCAGATACGCAAGGAGAAGCGGGACGCGCCCAAGGAAACGCGGGTGCGCCAGAAGGGATGGGCCGAGCGCTATGGCGAGGACGAGCAAGCCTTCGATGACCTGGACCTTCCTGGAGTTGAGCGGGTGCTGCCGCGCGGGGAACAGGAACGGCGTCGCGCCATCCTGGCGCGGGTAACGACGCCCGCCCTCACCGCATCGGTGGCGCTCCCGGACGCGCTCGCGCAAGGTGCGGCCGAGGGGCGCGGCACGGTGGTTGAGGTGAGCCAGGGCTTGTGTCGCGTGAGCATGGTGGACGGTGAGTCCCTGCTCTGCGAGGTGCGGCGCACGCTGAAGGCGTCCGTCACCGGCTTCACGAACGTGGTCGCTGTCGGCGACGAGGTGGCGGTCTCGCAGCACGGCGCGGGCCGCGGTATGGTGGAGGCCGTGCTGCCGCGGCGCAGCGTCCTGGCGCGACCCGATCCGTTCTACACACACCTGCGCCAGGTGATTGTGGCGAACGTCGACCAGGTGCTGGTCGTGGCCTCGTGGCGAGAGCCCGCGTTCTGGCCCGAACTGGTCGACCGCTATCTGATCGCGGCGGCACGCAGCGGCCTGGAACCAATCGTCTGCGTCAACAAGGTGGACCTGGCCGGCAGCCTTGCCGAGCCTCAGGCGACCCTGAGCGCTTATGGCGCGGCGGGGTATACGGTGATGCTGACCAGCGCACAGAGCGGCCTGGGCGTGCCAGGGCTCCGCCGGCTGCTCCAGGGGCGCACCACAGCGTTGGCCGGTCTATCGGGTGTGGGAAAGTCGTCCCTGCTCGGCGCCGTGGAGCCAGGACTGTATCTGCGTGTGGGCGAGGTGAGTGACCGGCGACATGAAGGCCGGCATACGACCACCCAGGCGTCGCTCCACCGGCTGGCGACCGGCGGCTTCGTCGTCGACACGCCCGGCATCCGGGAGTTCGGGTTGACCGGGCTGACCCGCCGTGAATTGGCGGGCTGTTACCCGGAGCTGGTCGCGCTTCAGGATCGGTGCCGGTTCGAGAACTGCACACACATGCGAGAGCCTGAGTGTGCGGTGAAGCAGGCCGTGCGTCGTGGCGAGCTGGCGGAGATGCGCTACGATAGCTATCGCAAGATACTGGCATCGCTGCCGCAGTCCGGGTGAGCGCTTTGCGGTCCTGCACGGGACACGTGACAGCGTGCTCCGTGCAGGACCGCCCCCCGCTTTTCTGCCCTGGCCGCGGCCAATGCTACAATGGGCGCATGGAACTCTACCTCATTCGACATGCTCAGTCATCGAACAACGCGCTCGCCGATGAGCGGGAGCGCGTCTGCGATCCGCTTCTCACCGAGTTGGGCCGGCGACAGGCCGAGCTGCTGGCTGCGCACCTGGCGACAGGCCGCGACGTGCACCCGGTGCGGCCCTGGCTGACGCCGTCCAGCGCGAATGGCCACGGCTATGGCCTCACACGGTTGTACACCAGCCCCATGCGGCGCTGTCTCCAGACCACACAGCCAATCGCACAGGCGCTGAGACTGACTCCCGAAGTGTGGCTGGACATTCATGAGCAAGGGGGGGTCTGGCTGGATCACGGCCCGGAGCTCGGCCGGGTGGGCTATCCAGGCATCGACCGCTGCCAGATGGCAGCCGAATTCCCGGACTTCATCGCGCCCGATCAGATAGACGATTCCGGCTGGTGGCGAGGCGACCACGAAGACGCGGCCGAGGCCGAGGCACGCGCAGAACGCGTGGCCGAGACCCTGCGCGGATGGGGATCGCTCGACGAAAAGATCGCCCTGATCAGCCACGGCGCCTTCGGCGGCCTCTTGCTGCAAGCCTTGTTGGGCGAACCCAGCGAGCCGGTCTCCTATCATCTCGACAACACCAGCATCTCGCTGGTCCGCTTCCGGCGCGGCAACGAGATCAGCGTACGCTACCTGAACCGCGTCGATCACCTCCCGCCGGAGCTCGTCACGTGACCGGCCGCTGCGTCCCTTCCGAACTTTCCGCCGGCCGTGTACGACGCCACGCCTGACCGGAGTGACGCCCAATGGAACTAGACTCGATCCGCGTTGCGGTTGTCCAGGCTGCGCCGGTCTTTTTCGATCGCGATGCCACCGTCGCCAGGGTGCGCGAGCTGACTCGCGCCGCAGCCGGTCGGAACGCCCGGCTGATCCTCTTCCCCGAAGCCTTCGTCCCTGCCTACCCGCGCGGGCTGAGTTTCGGTGCAGTGGTCGGGAGCCGCACACCCGCGGGGCGGCGTCTGTGGGCGCGCTACTGGCACAACGCGGTGCCCGTGCCCGGTCCCACCACGGAGGCATTGGGGGAGACGGCGAGGCAGGCGAATGCTTATCTGGCTATTGGCGTGATCGAGCAGGAAGGCGAGTACGGCCGCGGCACCTTGTACTGCACGCTGCTCTACTTCGGGCCGGACGGCGCACTGCTCGGCAAGCATCGCAAACTGATGCCCACCGCCGCCGAACGCGTGATCTGGGGTCAAGGGGACGGCAGCACCCTGACGGTGCTCGACACCGCGATCGGGCGGGTCGGCGGGCTCCTCTGTTGGGAGAACTACATGCCACTGGCGCGCATGGCGCTCTATGCGAAGGGGGTGCAGATCTACCTGGCTCCCACGGCGGATGCCCGCGAGACATGGCAAGCCACTCTGCGCCACATTGCGTGCGAGGGACGGTGCTTCGTGCTCGGCTGCAACCAGTTTTTCGCCAGGGACGACGCCTCTCCCTCAGGGTTGTGCGACGAGATGGATGAGCTGGCCGATGCCCCGGAGATCCTCTGTCGAGGCGGCAGCGCCATCGTTTCGCCCCTGGGCGACCTGATCGCCGGGCCCCTGTTCGACCGAGAGGGCATTCTCTATGCCGATCTCGACCTGGGTCAGATCATCGAGGCGAAGTTCGACTTCGATGTGACGGGGCACTATGCCCGTCCGGATGTCCTCCGGCTTGTCGTGGATGAACTGCCGCACCCCCCGGTGGTCTGGCGAAACGCCGCTCAGCTCGCGCCCGGGTGCGCTCAAATATGAGGCGGATCAGTGCGCGCTCGGTGGCGCCAACTGATCATCACGCTATTCACGGTGCTCAGCTTGCTCCCGCCGCTGTTCGTGAAGCAGATCGTGGATGTCTTGATCGGCCAGGGCGACCTGAGCCGACTTGTCCCCCTGATCGTAGGACTCGTGATCGTCCACGCGCTGTCGGAGCTGGCAAACTCCGGTGACCAGTACATCCGTCACACGGTCGGTGAGAAGTTCCTGGATGATCTGCGCGTACGCATCTACGATCACTTGCAGCGCCTGTCCCTCTCCTTCTTCGAGCGCACCTCCAGCGGCGAACTCATGTCGCGCGTGAGCAACGATGTCAACGCGCTGGAGCAGTTCGTCACGCATGGCACGGTGTTGACGGGGATGGCTGCATTGCGCCTGGTGGGCGCGGCTGCGGTGCTGCTTGTCCTGGACTGGCGGCTGGCGCTCGTTGCGCTGCTTCCCGCGCCGCTTCCCCGCCATGTCCTTCGTGCGGAATACCTGATCCAACAGGCGCTCGACGAGGTGATGCGCGGCCGCACGGCGCTGGTCATCGCACATCGGCTCAGCACGATCCGCAACGCACACAAGATCGTCGCGCTGGAGGGCGGCCGCATCCAGGAGATCGGACGGCACAGCGAGCTGTTGCAGCGCGGCGGGCTTTGCAGCCAGCTCTATCAGCGCCAACTGGAACTGGCTGGCAACGAGACGCAAGGCCCGGTGCTGTCGTGATGCCTTGGCGCGCTGGAGCGACGCGCCGCACCGGTTAGCGGTGCGTCAGCGAATCCAATTCCGCCTCAAGCACATCCAGTTGGTCCGAAAGAGCCTGAAGCTCAGAGCGCGAGGGTACACCGCGCTCCTCCAAAACGCGCTTCACCGCCGCATCCCCGGACCAGGGAGCCGCACTCAACCGCCCGCCTATCGCCGTCAGCTTGTCGCGCAGACGCACTCCCTCCTCTTCGCCCAGGTCGCCCGTGCTGATCAGCCTCTGGATGCGCTGCTCGATCTCCTCATCGACGTGGCGCACCAGGTCCAGCGGCGCCTCCAGCGCACGGCGAACCGCGGCCACGGTGTCTCCGCCTGCCTGCACCAACCCCGTGAGCACCGACTGCGGCAGAAAGCCGCTCTGTTTCTTTTCCTGCTCGACGATCACCTGCATCAGGATCAAGGCAGTGAGATCCTCGCCGGTGGTGTAGTCGATCACCTGCACTTCGGCGCCGCTGCGAATCAGTCGGGCGATATCGTCAAACGACACGTACTGCTTGGCGGACGTGTCATAGAGTTTGCGGTTCGGATAACGCTTGATGACGGGCATGCGAGACCCCCTCAGCTCGGGTGAATCGGGTGATCTGCCGGCGGGCCGGCAGACTCAGCGCCTGTGACGCGAAAGGAGAGGAGACAGGCTGCTCTCCCCTCCTTCGCCTCGACAGCATGGCGGCCAGTCTACGCTGCCTTCTTCAGTTCGTCAACTTTCTTCGTGAGCGCCGCGATCTTCGCGCTCAACGCCTCGATCTCGTCCTTGGTTGGGATATTCATGCGGCCAAGCACCTCTTCCACCCGCTTGTCCAGGACCTCCTCAGCCTTCTTGGTCTGTTCACTGGCCTGTTTCTTGCGCCGCGCCATCACGTCCTTGATCATCTTGCGGCCGTCCGCCTCGGCGATCTCGCCTCGCTCGACCAGTTTGTCGATGAGGCCTTCGATGTCCTCCTTGGCCAAGGCGACGGCTCCGACGCCGGCGAGCAGCACCCGATGCACGGTCTCCACGAGTGGCCTAGTCTCGACCTTCTTGCCCTCATCCACGACCTGCGCCGCCGCTGATTCGGCGGCCTTCTTGACGTCGACCGCCTTTTCCTCCACGGCTTTCTTGGCGTCGGTCGCCTGCTCCTCCACGGCACTCTTGACCTCGGCCACCTGCTCCTCCACGGCCTTCTTGGCCTCCTTAGCTTCCGCAGCCATGTGCTTCCTCCTGGGTGATATGGCGCCTGTGCGGCGCATGACGCACTGCGTCAAGACCACTATAACACGTCGCGTCTTGGATGTCAAATGCGCCGACGCAGATTGCCGCGCTCGCCATCCGGCGTCCCGCTGGCTTTTGACGACCACCCGAGGGCAAGCTATAATGGTGCGGCTGATGCGCCTCGCTTCATGCCCCGTGCCTCGAAGCCTTCAAGGCGCGCCGCTGCGCACGGCGGAGCGGTTGAAGGCCTGTCTGACTGGAGAGCCAGGGAGAAACAACATGCTCGATCGACAAAGTGTGCTCGTCACCGGTGTAGGCGGCTATTGGGGCGGCCGCCTGGCCGGGCTACTCGCGGCTCAGCCCGAACTGCGTGTGCTCGGTGTCGATGCAGCGCCGCCCGTCAACCCGATCCGAGGGTTGGATTTCATCCAGGCGGATGTGCGCAACTCCCTGCTGGTGGAACTCCTCCGCGATGAGCACGTCTCCACCGTTTGTCACCTGGCGTTCATCGAAGCGGAGCGCCACAGCGAACCAAACTTCGATCTCAATGTCATCGGCGTCATGAAGCTTGTCGGCGCCTGCGTACAGGCCGGCGTGCGGAAGGTGGTCCTTAAGAGCAGCACCGCGGTCTATGGCGCCGGCCCGACTAACCCGGCGTTTCTCACCGAGAGCCACCCCCTCAACGGCAGCCGGCGGAGCGGCACGCTGCGCCATCTGCTTGAGATCGAGGCGTTCTGCAACGGCTTCAGAGGGCAGGCGCCAGGGATGATACTGACGACGCTGCGCTTCGCCAACATTGTCGGGCCGACGGCCGACACACCGATGACTCGTTTTCTCCGCTCGCGCGCCACACCGCGGCTGCTTGGCTTTGACCCGATGATGCAAGTGATTCACGAGGATGACGTGATCGGCGCGCTGGCGCATGCTGTTGCCCACGATGCGCCGGGCGCGTTCAACATCGCCGCCGAGGAGCCCATGCCGTTGAGCAGGCTGATCGCGCTGGCGGGCAAAAACGCGCTGCCCATCTTCCACCTCGCGGTGTATTGGGGCAATCCGGTGCTGTCTGGCATCGGCGCGCCGGTCGGACAGCTCTGGCCCATCGAACCCGATTACCTCCGGTTCAGTTGGGTCGGTGACCTCGCCCGCATGCGAAGCATTCTGGGCTTTGTGCCACAGTACACCGGTCCGGCAGCCGTGCGCGCGTTCGCCGCTCGCAGGCGAATCGCTCGCTACATGCCGGCCAGCAAAGACCTTGCCAGGGATGAAGAGCTGCTGAGCGACACCCTTGAGCGACGACGGCGGGCGCGGGCCAACGCCGTCGCAGAGCCCGCAACCGAGCCCCCGCCGCCGGAAGCCGCCGCGGGGTTCACCTTGATCGACGAGACTGAAGGGGCCGCCAAGGAGGAGATGCTATGAGCGCCGCCGAAAAGCCAATCCCCTGCGCCGCCCTGACCCAGGCTGGACTGCCCTGCAAGAACCGTGCTCTTTCGGGCTCGTCTTATTGCCGGATTCACCAACCGGCCGACGCCAGCGCGCCAAAGCAGGCCGAGGCAGCCAGAGCGCCGGACGCCGTGGGCTCGTTTGTCGTGTCGACGGCCGACACAGAGGCAGATGCGGCGCCCGACGCCGATCTGCGAGCCCAATTGATCGAAGAGCTGAACCGGCTGATCGAGCGCGTGAAGGCGCTCGCGCCTGACGGGATGCCTGCGAGCGCGTCCGATGATCCAAGCGAGGTCCTCTCCGAGGGTGCCGGTCACCAGATCCCGGAGCTCGGGAGGAATGTGGTGGAACGGCTGCGCAGGAGCCCGGTCGGCGACTTTCTCGATATCGAGACCTATAAGGGCTTGTGGTTCCTGGTCAACTACACGGTGCAGAGCCAGCTTGACGTGATCAAGCGCCACCGATCGGGGGATTACGAGACGGACGAGTGGGGTCTGGACATGGACTTTGTCAATGCCGTGCTCCCGTTCCTCACCTTCATGTACAAGAGTTACTGGCGCGTAGAGACGAGCGGAATGGACAACGTGCCTGTTGAAGGTCGCGGCTTGCTCGTGTCGAATCACTCCGGGACGCTGCCGTGGGACGGTGCGATGATCGCGACAGCAGTCTATCACGAGCATCCTATGAACCGCCTGGTGCGATCCCTGTATGCGAGCTGGTTCCCCACGCTGCCGTTCGTGTCTGAGGTGCTGGCAAAGGGTGGCCAGGTGCTGGCCAACGTCGAGAACGGCACGCGCTTGCTGGAACAGGACCACCTGGTGGCGGTGTTCCCGGAGGGGTACAAGGGAGTGGGTAAGCTGTTCAAGGAGCGCTACCAGCTTGCCCGCTTCGGGCGGGGCGGGTTTGTGCGGATGGCGCTTGCCAGCCGGGCTCCGATCATTCCCGTGTCGGTCGTCGGCGCGGAGGAGACTTACATCATCGTTCACAAGTCGCGCACTGTCGCCAGGCTGATCGGCTTCCCGTTTTTTCCGATCTCGATCACGTGGCCCTGGCTCGGACCGCTCGGCTTCATTCCGTTGCCGACCAAGTGGAGCATCGACTTCGGGACGCCGATTCCGACCGAGCAATATGGTCCGGATGCGGCGAACAATCTGGCGCTTGTCTCGCAGCTTACCGATCAGGTGCGCAACATCGTTCAGGAAATGGTCTATGCGCGCTTGAGCCGACGGCACTCCGTGTTCCTGGGCTGAAGCTTCCCACATCGCGGCGCGACGCGCTTCCATCCAGAAGCGCGTCGCGCTGCGCGCAACGCCATATCGTGGAGACCTGGTTCCGCATGCCTTTCTACACTAGCACCGAGCAACTCTATGTCGCTACACGCGCGTTCTTCGACCGTATGGCGCGGGAGCATCCCGATGCCGGCCACGCACTTATCAAGCAGCGAATGACAGTGCGCCTGACGACGAGTGATCCGGCCGGCAGCTTCGGCCTCGATGGCCGTCACGCGCCGCTGAAGACGCATATCGGCCATGTTCCATTCCGGCCCGAGCTTGATATCGAATTGCCCGCAGACATGCTCCATGCCATGCTCATGGGCCAACTGTCGATCAAGAGCGGATTGGCGAGCGGCAAGCTGAAGGCGCGCGGGTCCATCCTGAAGGCGCTGTCGTTGGCGACCCTATTCGAGCAGGGGAGAGGCGTCTATCCCCAGGTCCTGCGCGAGCAAGGCCTCATCAAGTAGCTGGAGTCCCGATTGTCTAACACACTCAAGTCCCAGTATCTTCTCGATCCCGAAGTCATCTTTCTGAATCATGGCTCATTCGGCGCCACGCCGCGTCCTGTGCTGGAAGCCTGCCAGGCCTTCCAGTGTGAGCTGGAGCGCGAGCCGGTGCGTTTTCTGAGCACGCGCGCGCGCGAGCTGCTCTATGAGAGCCGCACCGCCTTGGCCGAGTATGTCGGCGCTGGCGCCGATGACATCGTCTACTTCTCCAACCCGACGACAGCCATGAACGTGGTGGCGCGCAGCCTGGCTGACGCCTATTCGGCCGGCAATGGCCAAGGCGCAGTGGGGCGTCCCCCGCTTCGCCTGCGCGAAGGGGACGAGATTCTGTCCACCGACCACGAGTACGGCGCCATGGAGCGCACGTGGCGCTATGTGTGCTATCGCACCGGCGCACACTTCGTGCGCCAGCACATCCCGACTCCAGTCACCAGCCAGGCCGACTTCGTCGAACGGTTCTGGTCCGGCGTGACGCCGCGCACGCGGGTGATCTTTCTCAGTCACATCACCAGTCCCACTGCGCTGATCTTTCCACTGGACGAGATCTGCCGGCGAGCGCGCGAGGCGGGAATCCTGACCGTCGTCGACGGCGCGCACGCGATCGGCCAGATTCCGTTGGATCTTGCCGGGCTGGGAGTCGACATCTACACGGGTGCGTGTCACAAGTGGCTCTCCGCGCCGAAGGGCTGCGCTTTTCTTTACACCCATCCCGATGTGCAGGCCTGGCTCGAACCTCTCGTGGTCAGTTTCGGTTGGGAGAGCGACCGTCCCGGCCCCTCGCGCTACGTTGACTGGCACCAGTGGCAAGGCACGCGCGACCTCTCTCCCTTCCTGGCGATTCCGGCGGCCATTGCATTCCAGCGAGCCAACCACTGGGACGCCGTGCGACGGCGCTGCCACCTCATGGCGATCGAGACGCGGCGGCGCATCCATGCCCTCAGCAACCTGCCGGCGATCTGCCCCGAACCCAACGTCCCGCCAGCGGGTGCAGCCATCCCCGATTCCTCGGCCTGGTTCTGCCAGATGTTCTCGGCACGATTGCCACGCGTAAACGCCGACCTGCTGCGACAGCGCATGTGGGACATCTATCACATCGAGGTCCCGCTTGGCCCGTGGCAAGACCAGGTGCGCGTGCGCGTGTCGTTCCAGGGCTACAACGATCAGGCTGATGCCGACACCCTGGTGGAAGCGCTGACGCAGCTGCTGCCGGAGACGACCCTCTGAGCCGTGACGACCTGATCGAGCGCAAAGGGGCAGTGCACGCTGAGATGGCGCGAATTCGCCGCGAGCTCGCGCGCGCGCGCGCGGCCGATGTCGGCGACTCCGATCCGGAGCGTCGTCGCCGGGCGCGCCGGATTGAGGAGCTGGAGGCGCATCTCGAAGCGTTGATGGCGGAAGAGCACAGCCTCCGCCTTAGAATCGATCGGGCCGCGTAAGTTGAGGCAGGACATGAAAAGCCCCACCCCGGCGGTGGCCGGAGTGGGGCAATCCCGTGAACCTGTGGCGCTGGACCCTACTTCATGACCAGCGGCAAGAAGACGAAGTGGTTGGCCAGCACTGCGTCGAAGAGCACGGTCCCTACGGGGGCGGTCACGGCCGGATCGGTGGCTGCCACGACGATCACGGCACGATAGCGGCCTGCGACCGTGCCGGGCTTGACGCTGACCTGCATGACGCCAGGCGTAAGACCCTGGTCAGGCGTAAAGACCAGCCACGCTGGAGGCGGCACCGCCACGCCGTCGACCACCAGGGCGCCCTCCACGATCTTCGCCTCCCCGCTGGCAAGTTTGCGTTCCAGGTCGGTCGCCGCAGTCAGCGGCAGCGCGGTGGCGACCCAGTTGACCGGCGCGGCCGGGTTCACGATCTGTACATCCTGCGTAATGGGCGGCGCGCCCGCCTGCTGCCGGACATCCAGCCGGGAGGGGTAGACGACGAATCCCGGATCCGTGACCGTCAGGTCGACGGTCACGTAGCGGATCTTGGGATCCACCGTGGCATCGGGCGCAGAGATCTTGATCGTGCCCGTCTTCGTGCCGACGCCTGCTGCTGTCGAATTGACCGACACAAAGAGGGTGCCTGGTGTCGTGCCGGACAGCGCGCCGAGCTTCAGCCACGGGCTGCCAGCGATCACCTCGGCCGTCCATGAGATGGCGCCTCCACCGCTGGTGTTGATTGTCACCGGCTGCTGCGGGCCCGGGTCCCCCCACGGCACGTTGAACACCAACATCTCCGGCGTGACGACCAGCCCCGTTCCGGTCAGCGTGTAGCTCACCGGCACGTCGACAGGGTTGTTCTTGACGCTGGTGTCGGTCGAGCTGATGCGGATCTTGCCGCTGTAAGTATTGGGCGCGACCGTCGTCCTGACAGTGACGTTGAGCTGACCCGGCGTCACGCCCTGGGTAGCCCCGATCTGCAGCCAGTCGCTGCCCTCTATCACCTGAGCCTGCCATGGGAAACTGGAGGAGGTGCTCGAATTCGCGATGCTGAGTGTCTGGGTCGCCGAGGTGTCGCCGTACTGCTGGTTGAAGGCCAGTGAGGCTGGCGTCACCGATAGCGTGGGATCGAGCGAGATGCCTGGGCCATCCAGGTTCGCCATGACCATCACCGGCCAATCGGTGCCGGATGGCGGCACTGCGAAGGCGCCGGCGACCTCAGAGTAGCTGTAGCCCGTCGGAATCTGCGTGTAGATCCCCAGCCGATAGGCGCTCAGGATGACCACCTCGGAGAGCCCGTCGCCGGTCAGGTCGCCCGTCCGCACCTGGCGCCAGCTCGAGTAATCGGCAAGCACATACTCAAACGGCGGGATCGACAGGCCGGCCGGATTCACCATCAGCAGGCCGGTCTTGTTCGGATCTCCGGAATTGCGCAGCATGAAGATGACCTGCTGACCGCCGGCGGTGAAGTTGCCCAGCGCGAGCGAGGTGAAGTTCGGCTCGTATCGGAAAGTGCCGTTCAGCTGCGGAAAGAGATCGGAGAATCCGGTGACGGACGACACATTGAACATGAGCAGCGAATCGACACTCGCGCCCATCCCGGTGCGGAGGAGCGCCAACTGATCGACCGGGTTCGGTGAGGCGAGCCGCCCGGCCTCCATGGTGATGTAGGGGAAGGTGCTGGCCGTCCCCTCGCAGATGATCGTCCAGTCCAGCCCGCTGTACACCCTGAAGAACGGCGGCAGGCCGGTCTCGTTTCGCACCAGCGCCACGTCGCTGGCCCCATCGGCATTGAAGTCGCCGGTCGTGATGGCATGCCATGCCACAGGCCGATCGGATAGGATCGAACGCACGACGGAGTCCGTGAGCACGTCATAGACCCACAACGTCTCTCCATAGGGGCTGTAGGACCACGCAGTGGCGACAATCTCATCTTTGCCATCGCGGTTGAAGTCGCCGGTGGCGATCCGCTCAAAGAAGGAGGAACCGGCCAGGGCGCGCTCGAACGTCACCGGCGTCTTCCCTGCCGCCACGGCGAACGGATCGAACACCTTGAGCCGGGCCCCGCTGATGGCAACAATCTGCTCGTAGCCATCGCCGCGGAAATCGCCGGCCGCGACATATTGCCAGCCGGTGTCCGGGGAAGTCCAGTTCGCGGCCACCATGCCGGTCTGTGGGAACACATCCCTGACCACAATCTGGCCGCCGGGGCTCAACGTCACCACCTCATCGTGCGGGACGGCGGCTGGCGCAGTCGGTTCAGCCCGCGCCACATCGACCGGCCGAGCGAAGTGGACCGCCAGTGGCGCCACGGTGATCGCAAGAACGCACAGGAGAGTCAAACCGAAGGAACGCCGCATGATTCTGCCTCCTCAAAGCAGTTGTGGATTACGAGGTGCGCCAACATGCACAGACGACGGCGCCGGACGCTTTGTTCCCCTTGTCCTGGCTCTCGGCGCCAGAACATGCGGAACTGCTGCGGGGAGTCGATCGGAGTATAGCACACACCCAGGACAGCCACCAAATAGCTCCGTTTGCGCGGCCACGCGACCGCTCTGCTGTTGCATGAGCTGAGCCCTGGGAGTAGAATGGACGCCGGAGGCAGAGCCGATGGCCAGCATCCGCCCGGTCAAGACCCTTGCCATGCGGGTCCTCGAAGGACATGGCGTGCCGTATCAACCGGTTTACTACGATGTGGTCGATCACCTGTCGGCCGCCGAAGTCGCGGTCGCCATCGGTCTGCCGGCAGAGCAGACGTTCAAGACCCTCGTGACACTGCCTGATCGGCCGGGCGCACGGCCGGTTCTTGCGCTCGTGCCCGGGGGAAGCCAGCTCGACCTCAGA
>CAYRFV010000026.1:0-7437 GCA_964423545.1 uncultured Anaerolineales bacterium
CGATAGTCGAGCAGACTGGGGTTGGCCAGCCTTCCCTCGCCATCGTACACGTACTCCTCATTGAGGGCCCACCCGATCCCCTGGGCCACGCCCCCCTGGATCTGGCCCTCCACGTAGCTGGGATGGACGGCCGTTCCCACGTCTTGGGCCGCCGTGTAGCGTAGGATCGACACCTTTCCGGTCTCAGGGTCTACCTCGACGTCGACGACGTGCGTGGCGAAGCCGGGGCCGTACTCCTGGGCGTGCGTCGTGGCGCTCGCCATGATCGGCCGGTCTTCATTGAGCCTGGCGGCCGCCTCCTTGAAGGTGAGGCGACGCTCACCGGAAACGAACACGCCGTCAGAGTAGGCCACGCTTGCAGCGTCGACCTCCCACAGCTCCGCCATGCGCTCGATCATCTCTTGTTTCAGCTTCAGGCCAAGCTCGTGTGCGGCCCAGCCGGTGCCGAAGGTCGTCCGGCTCCCCCCCGTCACGTCGTTGTAGGCCACCGAATCGGTATCCACCACTTGCGGCTTGATGTGTTGTTCGGAGATGCCCAGGGTCTCGGCCAGCTGCATGGCGATGCTGGTGCGGGTGCCGCCGATGTCAGTTGAGCCCTCGATCAGGTTCACCATGCCGTCGGCATTCACACTGGCAGATACGCTCGATTTACCGCCCCAGTTGCCCCAGTAGCCCGAAGCGACGCCTCGGCCGCGATTCGGACCGGTCAGCGGGGTTCGATAATGCTCGCTCTGTTGAATGGCACGCACCGTCTCCAGGTAGCCGATGCGTCGATAGGCCGGGCCGTCGCTCCGGCGGTCCCCCTCCCTGGCGCCGTTGATCAGGCGAAACTCCAAGGGATCGATACCGGCGCGCTCTGCCAGCTCATCGATGACGACCTCAGCCGCAAAAGCGGCGTTGGTCCCGCCGGGAGCGCGATAGGCGGACGTGCGCGGCTTGTTGACAACCACATCATAGCCGTCGATCTGAAGGTGCTCGATCCGGTACGGCGCCAAGATGACGCTCATGCCGGAGCCGACGGGCGAACCCGGATACGCGCCCGCCTCGTAAGCCATCCAGACCTCGGCCGCCGTGATCCGACCGTCGCGGGTTGCGCCCATTTTCACCCGGATGAAGGACCCGGAGGAAGGACCCGTGGCCATCAGCACTTCAGACCGATTCATCACCATCTTGACCGGCTTGTGGCCGGCCTTGAGCGAGAGCACGGCTGCCAGAGGCTCCAGGTAGACATTGATCTTACCGCCAAACCCGCCGCCGATCTCCATCGGCACGACCCGGATTCGGGTGACGGGCAGCATCAGGATTTCCGCCACCTGATCACGAGCGCTGTGCGCACCCTGCGTACTCGTCCAAATCGTGATCTCACCGTCGCTGTTCCACAAGGCAGTGGCGTTCTGCGGCTCGATGTACCCTTGGTGCACCATGCTAGTCGTGAACTCGCGCTCGACCACAATGTCCGCTGCAGCAAACCCCTGCTGCAGGTCGCCCCGCTGGTGCCGGATATGCTCGGCGACATTCGTCGGCTGGATGCCCAACTGCCCGCCCAACTCCCGGGTGCGCAACTCATCGAGCAGAATCGGCGCCGCCTCCTGCATGGCCAGGCGTACGTCGAGCACCGGCGGGAGCTTTTCGTAATCCACTTCGATCAGCGCCAGGGCTTCTTCGGCGATATGAGTGCTGGTGGCCGCCACCGCGGCCACCGGGTGGCCGTGAAACAGAACCTTATCATCGGCCAGGAGCCCTGTGCTCTGGTACTTCAAATTCACCGAACCCTCGCCGAGCGCCTTCACCTTGTCGCTGAGAGTCGGAAGATCGGCGCCGGTGATAACGGCTTTCACGCCCGGCAGCACCAGGGCGCGGGTCACATCGATGCGGCGAATGCGGGCATGGGCATGCGGGCTTCGCAGCACCTTGCCGAAGAGCAGCCCCGGCATGCGGACATCCGCGCCATAGAGCGCACGGCCGGTCACCTTATCGACGCCATCATGGCGGATTGGGCGGCGGCCAATCACCTTGTACTCCCTGACATCCTGGTCTACCACCACGCTCATTTTGCCTCCTACTCCGTCCATCGTCTTCAGCGGCCGGTTTCAGCGGCCATGTTGTCGGCCGCATGCAGGACCGCGCGCACGATCTTGTCATAGCCGGTGCAGCGGCAGAGATTCCCGGCCAGCCAATAGCGCACCTCATGCTCAGTGGGGTGCGGATTGTGGTCGAGCAGAGCCTTGGCGGCCACCAGAAAGCCGGGGGTGCAGACGCCACACTGCAGAGCGGCCTCCTCCAGAAAACTCTGCTGTAATGGGTGAAGTCCGGCAGGCGACGCAAGCCCTTCGACGGTGGTGATCGTGCAGCCCTCCGCCTCCACAGCCAACACCAGACAGGAGTTCACCAACACGCCATCCATGATGACGTTGCAGGCGCCACAGTTGCCGTTGCCGCACCCCTCTTTGACGCCGGTGAGGCCCAGGTCGTCCCGCAGCACTTCCAACAGCGTCTGCCTCGGCTCACAGGAGAATTCCACCACTTCGCCGTTCACCCGTGTCCTGACCCGTGTTTCATTCTGACGCGTGGTCATGTTCTTGCTCCTGATCCGGCGAGACCGCTCGATTGGGCTCGCTCCAACGCGACGTGCAGGGCTCGCCGCGTCAGCACTCCGGCGAGGTGTCTGCGCTGCGCCATCGTTCCACGCATGTCGCTGATTGGCCGGGCCGCCGCCTGCGCGAGGCTTGCAGCCCGGTCGATGGCAGTCTCCACATCGGTCAGGGCACAGCCTGCGAGCGCATTGCCGGCAGCCTCCACGTGCAGCGGCGTCGGCGCAACGGCGCCCAATGCCACCCGCGCCGAACGAATCGCCCTGCCGTCCGACTCCAGCAGCACCGATGCACCTGCACCAGCGACTGCGATATCCATCTCATTACGGGGAATGAAGCGAAGGTAGGCCGCTCCGAAAGCCGGCCCTGGCGGCGGCAGATGAAACGCCACGAGCAATTCGCCCCGTTCCAACACTGTGCAGCCCGGCCCCGTGCAGAAGGCCTCGACCGGAATCTCGCGACGGCCGGCGGGCCCTGCAACAAGACAGACCGCAGCGTAAGCGATCAGTGCGGGAATCGAGTCTGCGGCGGGCGAGGCGTTGCACAGATTGCCGCCGAGGCTGGCGCGTCCCTGGATCTGCACGCCGCCGATCAGCGCGGCGGCGTCGATCAGGCCAGGGTATGCGCGCGCAACGGCATGATTGTTGTAGATGCGATGGCACGGTACGGCCGCGCCCAGCCACAGCCCTTCGGTTGGATCATAGCACAGCTCATTCAGCTCAGGAATGAACTTGATGTCAACCACCAGCGAAACGTTGCGCCGGCCTTCCTTCAACTGCACCAGCAAATCGGTGCCACCGGCGAGAACGCGCGCCTGGTCACCTGCCTCGGCAAGCAGCGCGACAGCTTGCTCCGCACTTTGGGCCCGCACATAGTCAAAGGTCTGCAAGATTCACCTCCTGGGTTGCGTCTCAGGTGACAGGTTCGGGGTGCAAGGTCAGAGCCGCCCTCAGCAGCACCATCGCCACCGCGCCGGCATCCAGAAGGAGATCATCCGCCTGCTGGCTCCCGGATTCCGGCATCCAGCTTCCATTCTCCGACTTTCGCGCCGACGTTGCTGGTGCTCACCACACCAGCGATAGACATGTGACGCCGCCGTCGGCCTTGGCGAACTCCGTAATGGGCGCGCACAGCACCTCGAAGCCGCGCGCAGCGAGCATCGCCGCAGTACGCGGACAGCCGGCAGGCATAATCACATGCTCCCCCACCCCCAACACATTGGCTGCGTCGCTTTCGGCCTGCGGCGCCCGCAACACTTCCAGATCCGCTAACGGCGCAGGCAACGGCCAACCATCAAGCGCCAGCAAAAGGCCGTCACCGATCTGCGTGACCACGGTCAGCAGGTGCAGATATGGCTCGACCGGCGCCGCATAGACGGGCAGCCCGGTTCCGGCGAGCGCGACCGCCAACTGAGCGACCCCGGCTGCATTGGTGCGGTGCGACTGGCCGACAACGATGCGGTCAGGCAGGATCAACACATCGCCGCCTTCCAGGGTGGCCGGCGGGATAAGCCGGACCAGGGGAAAACGGCTGCCAAGCACCTCGGCAAGAGCCTCCTCCTCGCCCTGGCGGCTCGCCGCGGCGAGCCGTCCAATGATCGCGCGCCCCGCAATGACGACAGCCGGGTCCTGCATGAAGCAGCTGTCGGGAAAGCGCTCATCGGAGGGCAGCCTCTCAACTGTCAGACCGGCTTCCATTAGCGCCTGGCAATACTCAGCGTGCTGCATATGGGCCAGCGCGACATCGATTGCGGCGTTCGTCGAGCTGAGGGCGCGAGCGAAACTGGCCCCGGGCGGACGCACCAAAGCATGGGTGAGAGCCATGGCGTTCTCCATCACAGCCAGCCGGCACGCACCGTGGCTAGCTCAAGGTTTCAGCATCTGACGCATGACAAGTGCATGAACAACCTGCTCCACAGGCGCGATGTCATCGGTGAAGACCGGCGCGCCCGGAGGCGGCTGAGCCACCCGCACACGATCCGAAGTCTGCTGCGCCACCTGGCCAAGCAACGGGCCAGTGAAGCGAGGCAGATTGGCCCGGAAATCGGCGAGCGCGGCGGGCCGGCGCGTCGCCACCACGAGGCTGTTTCCCAGCGGACCGCTGCCATCCGGCAGATCCACGATGAAGACGCTCGGAAACACCTGTTTCATCGTCGACGCGATCGCGTCGACCAAGCTATAGTCCGTTGTGGTGCGTCCCACGTTCACGGCCACCGCGCCGTCTTCGGCCAACCGCTCTCGCGCCAACTGGAAAAACTCGACCGTGGTCAGATGAAAAGGGATGTAGGGAGGACGATAGGCGTCGACGGCGATGAGATCGTATCCAGGCGGCAGATCACGGGCTGACGCATCCCCGTGTGCCGGCTTCGCCGCCGGCGGATGGGCCAGAAAGCGTCTCGCATCCATCGCCACTGCGTTCAAGTTCGGCTCGGTCATATCGAACCAATCTCGCGCTACGCGAAGAATCTCGGGATCGAGCTCGGCGCCGTCGATCGAAATCGGCCCATAAGCACTCGTGAACAACTTGGGGATCGTGCCTGCGGCCAGCCCGCCGACGTAGATGCGCCGCACGCGCTCAGGACCGTAGGGCGCCGGATTGAATGCAGGCGCCAGCAGGAAGACATCCCAGATGCCGTCGGCAAGCCCGCCGGCTGGCCGATACACGGAGTGAATGCCCTCCCCCTCATTCAGCCGCAACTGCCTTTCGCTGCCGAAATCGAGCACCTGGATATAATTGTGGGCCGATTCGGTCTCGTAGATCAGCCCGGAGGTCGGCTTCAGGGCGCCGATCGGCCGCCAGCCCAACCACACCACCAACGCCAACGCCGCTATCGAGAGTCCAGCCTCACGCAGACGACGCATGCGCAGCAAACCGGCGGTGACGACGACCAGGAGGCTGGCTGCCAGCACGGCAAACGTGCGCCGCGTCCCGATATTCGGAATCAGCAGGAGCACGGGTAAGAACGCGCCCATGATGCTGCCTGCGGTCGAACCGGCGTAGAGCCTGCCTGCCACCCGGCCACTGCCGTTCACATCGCGAATTGCCAGCCGCACCGCAAACGGACTGACGCAGCCAAGCAGGGTCACCGGCACGGAGAAGAGGAGCAACATCGCCGCCATGCTGCCCGCCAGCAGGCCAGCATCGAGCTCGCCGATTCCCCGGCTGGCGATCTCCAGTGCTGGAAGGGCCAGGGTTGGCGCCAGCCCCACTCCCAACGCGGCACCACCCGCCAGACGCAGCATCGCCACCAGATGCGGGAAGCGGTCTGCGATAGCGCCGCCCAGCGCGTAGCCCAACGTCAGATAGAGCAGAATCAGCCCGATCAGGCTGGCCCAAACAATCAGCGAATTACCGAACCACGGATCCAGCAGCCGTGCGGCGCTAAGCTCGACTCCGAGGGTCACGAAACCGGTGGTGAACACCAGGACATAGAGATAGCCGCGTCCGACGTTCTGTGGCATAATTGGGATTATAACCAGGCCACAGCAGAGCACAAATCGTCCGAAGTCCAGGGGGCATTCTCACAGCCAGGAGAGCCCAGCGATGGTGGAGTCTGCTGCGCGTATCGGCGTTCAATGATGTGCACCAGGCCAAGACCAGGCATTCGCCGCCATCTATAGTCGGGGGCCGGTCGACCGATACAACACCCCCGGCTTCGGCGCGTACGCCGAGATCGTGTAGATCGGCCATCGTTCGACGCAGCAGGTGCTGGCCCGGCGGCAGGGCGAGCAGCCATGGCAAAACGAGCAGGCGCACGGCGTGAAGCCGAGCGGAAGCGTCCCTTTCGCCACCCTGGCGCACGCTCTCAGCGATTTGGATGCAGTTTTGGTGCAAATGGACAAACGACGCACGAAGCAGGAGGCGCCTGCGAACGGCCGCCGCGCGCCCTGGTCGCTAGGCGCCCGCATCGCCGTCGTGCTGGCGATCCTCATCGCACTGGGTGCGCCTCTGATGCTTTTTCGGGAGCAGATCGCTGCATTCGCTAATCGTGAAATGATCCTTGCGGCCGCGGCGTGGGCCGGGCCCTGGGGCCCAGCGCTTCTGGTGGGCCTGATCGTCCTCCAGACCGTCGTCGCGCCGATCCCAGGTCAGGCGCTCGGACTGGCCGCGGGATACTTGTACGGTTTCTGGGCCGGCCTGTTGTACGGCTGGCTGGGCACCCTGATCGGGTCGGCCGTAGCGATGGGCATCGGACGATGCGCCGGCCGGCCGCTCGTCGCACGGCTGGTAGGCGCCGAAACCCTCGAACGGCTGGATCGGCTGGCAGCCGGCCGCGGGCTGCCCTTCTTTTTCCTGGCGTTTCTGATACCCGGCCTGCCCGATGACCTGCTCTGCTTCGCTGCCGGGATGACGCGGCTGCCGATTGTGGTCTTGTTGGCGTTGGTTGCGGTGGCGCGTGTCCCGGGCATCGCAGCGACGATCTGGCTTGGCGCGTCCGCTCACAGCCTGGGTTGGCTGGGCTGGGCCGTGTTGGTCGGGATCGCCGCCGTGGTCGGGATCGCCGCCTGGCGCTGGGGAAACCGGGTGCAGGAGAAGCTCTTGAATGAACCAGATCATCGATCTGACACTTGACGCTATCGCACACGGCGGTGAGGCAATCGGACGGCACGAAGGGAAAGCGATCTTCGCGCCGTACGCCATCCCCGGCGAACGCGTGCGCGTCGAAATCGTCGAGGAGAAGGAACGGTGGGCGCGAGCCAGGCTGCACGAGATCTTGCACCCCAGCGCGGACCGGATCGAGCCGCCGTGCCCCTACTTCGGCCCTGGACGCTGTGGCGGCTGCCAATGGCAGCACATCGCCTACGAGGCCCAGCCCGGATACGTCCGCTGGGAGATCGGCGACAGC
>CAYRFV010000026.1:7447-31473 GCA_964423545.1 uncultured Anaerolineales bacterium
AAGGCAATCGTCGCCGACCAACTGCGCCGCCTTGGACGCATCTCGAACCCGCCCGTAGCCGACGTGGTGGCACTGGCGGACGATGCGGGGCTGCTGGCATTTGGGTATCGCAACCACGTCCAGTTTACGCGAGCAGCCGACGGCCGGCTAGGTTTCCGGCAAGGCAGCAGCCACGAGATCACGCCCATCGATCACTGCCTGCTGCTGGAGGATCGGCTGGATGCGCTGTATGCTGCGCTCGGGCTAGAGTGGCCCGAGTTGACCGGGGTCTCACTGCGGACAGGGGTCTATACGGGGCAGTCCCTGATCGTACTTGAAACCGCCGGGGCCGATTTGCCGGAGCTAGAGCTTGACTTGCCGGCGGCTTGCGTCCTGCGCAGCAGCCACGGTGTGCAACCGCTGATCGGCGAACCGTGGATTGAGGAGCTCGTCGCGGGACGGCGCTATCGCATCTCCGCCGAGAGCTTCTTCCAGATCAACACCGTCGGGGCCGAGGCGCTGGTGGAAGTCGTGCGAGGCTTCGCCGAGCTGCGGCCCGGCGGGGTGCTGCTCGATGCTTACTGCGGCGTTGGCTTGTTCGCCCTTGCGCTGTCAGATGTTGCGGGCGAGGTGATCGGCATTGAGTCCTCCTCCTCAGCCTGCGAGGATTTCGCCCACAACGCCGGAGAGCAGGCGCACGTCAGCCTGCACGAGGGCGCGGTGGAGGACGTGCTGCCCGCGCTGCGGGCGCAAGACCAGCGGGTCGATGTCGCGGTGATGGATCCGCCGCGGGCCGGCGCCGGTGAGCAGGTGATCAGCGCGCTGTCCGAACTCCAACCGCGCCGGATCGTCTACGTGTCGTGCGACCCGGCCACCCTGGCGCGCGACGCCGCCCATCTGACGGGACATGGCTATCGCCTCGTAGAAGCGCAGCCGGTCGACCTTTTCCCGCAGACGTTTCACATTGAGACGGTGGCGCTGTGGGAAAGCGACCGCTAACCCCACCGAAGCGTCTGCCCCACGGGACGGGGCCACGACCAGGGCGCAACCGGATCGGCCCGCGCGTCAGACGCTGGCAGGATACACCAGAACAGGGATGCAGGGAAGCTCGTATCGGCCCAACCGGGCGGCTGCACCGATACGACCTTCCTCAGTGACCTGATGGCAGTTGGGGAAACATCTCCCCAGCCAGCACTTCTCCGGGCGTCAACCCCAGCGGGTCGGTCACCACGTGCTTCGCGCCGGTGTAAGTAGTCTGGGCGTCCATGTAGATGATGATGTGGGCCACGCGGGCGATGTCGGTGTCGTTGGCATGCGCCATGTGCGGCGTGAAACCGCTGTGGAACGTGCAGTCACCGACTCGAAGCGGCAGGGTGACACGCGGTTCATACCGCAGCTCGGGCCACAACTCCATCAGGTCGTCCTCGTTCGACAGGTCCTGCGGACGCAGATCGGTGCGAGTATGCGCGCCGGGCACGAAGCTCATGCAGCCGCGCTCCACGGGCACATCGACCAACGCGATCCAGGCGGATAGGCTGTGGCGCTGGTTGGCGTGCGGCCAATAGGGTCGATCCTGGTGAAACTCGGTGGCGGCCTTGTTGTGCGGCTGTTTGATGAGCAGATGGTCGTGCCAGAGGCGCAACGGCATCCCTGCAAGCTTCTCCGCGACCCCGGCGACGTTGGGATGCAACGTCAGCCGCTTGATGGTTTCGCTCTCACGCCACGCATTGACGAGCTGCGTGAAGATGGGACCGCTGTGCAGAGAGCGCATACGGCTCTGCAACTCGATCGCCTCAGAACGGAAGACCTCCGCCTCCTCCGGCGTGATGACTCCTGGCACCTTAATGAAGCCCTGCCGGCGATACGTCTGAATCGTCTCGGCAGTCAGCGTCTCTGGAGTCGTAATCACTGCGCCCATTTCATCCTCCTCTCTTCCCACTATGAATGATCTCCGCCTGCCGGATGGGGTCCATGCCGCACTCCGCGCATTGGCAGGAGGATGGCACACGGTCAAAGCTGGTGCAAGTAGCAGGCTTACACTTTGCAGACTCCGCACTACTTTGCCGCCCCTGTATGCCACACCACGGACGGCCGAAACGCCAGCGTGCTAGACTGATGCACGGTTTCCTAAACGCGTGACGATGGCGCCATCGTCGCGACACAGCTTCACAGAGCAGTCAATCCTGGGAGAGGTGACACATGGCAAATCGGAGCGGCCAGACGCCGTTCGCCTTCGAGTATCGCAGCGACCTGCACACGGTTCCGGCGCCGGCGTTGAGCTACGAGGTCAACCTCCACGGCGGCTTTGCGGTGGATCAGCGACCAGGCATGGGGCACATCTTCTATGGGATGCCCGGCTGTGGCCTGGTACGCATCGAACCGGCTCTCAGGCAGCAGGAGCTGATCAGGCTTCCTGACACTTTGACGCCGCTCAACTTCCACAGCACCAAGATCGGGGTCTTCGACGGCAAGTGTCGGCTCTTCCTCCCGGCCAACAGCGCGGCCATGGTCGCCGTCATCAGCCTCGACGGGACGCTGGACTTCGTGCTGCCTCGACCTGAGTTCGAGGCTTACCAGGCCGACAGCGTGCCGTTCAACCCGACCGATACAGTGCTCGTCGGCAACGAGCTGTTTGTCGCCGACGGCTATGGTGCGAATTACATCTCGGCCGCAGATGTAGTGTCCCGGCGATGGACGCGCACCTTTGGCGGCAAGGTCGACAGCCCGGGCGTCGATGGCAAGTTCACCACCGCGCACGGCATCAACCGCAGCCTGGCAGGCGATCACCTGATGATCGCGGATCGCCCCAATGCGCGCATCCAGCACCACGGGCTGGACGGCCGCTTCCTCGCATCGCACAGGCTGCCTGCCGGCGCCTGGCCCTGTGGCATCGACTTCGTCGAAACCGAGGGCCGGAGATACGCAGTGGTCGGCAGCCTGCGCGATCCAGTGGAGGGCCGTCCGGCGCCGATCTATATCCTCGATGCCGACACATATGAGGTGCTTTCAACGATCCGTCCCAGGGAGGAGCTGGGCGTGGAGTTGGCACAACATCTACACAATGTCGTCTGGCACCTGCATGATGGCCGGCTCCACCTGCTCTGCCAGAGCTGGAATCCCGGATACTACTTTGTCCTGGAGCGTGTATGAGCGCAGTTTCGTAGTAGTTTCGACATGGGTTGGCTGCCAAGGTGCTCACAGAGATCGTCCAAACGAGCCGGTGCACCAGATGCAAGGGCCAGTTTGCTCCCAGAGTGGCCCTGTGGTATACTTGCTCGCGTATCGGGCTGGGGCATACGCCACGGTATTCCAGCGGTGTCTCGGTCGAAACTGAAAGGAGCACCTATCGAAATGGCACTCAACAAGACGCAGAAAGACGCCATCATTCAGGAATACCATGTTCACCCGAATGACACCGGTTCGCCTGAAGTGCAGGTGGCGATTCTGACTAAGCGTATCAACGCGCTGATCGAGCATCTTAAGCTGTACAAGGGCGACCATCACTCGCGGCGAGGTCTGCTCAGGCTCGTTGGACAGCGCCGGCGCCACCTGGCGTATCTCAGCGCCAAGGACCCGCAGCGCTATCAGGAGCTCATCTCCCGGCTCGGGCTGCGCAAGTAGCGCGTTCCGGTTGAGGTGTCGGGTTCAGGGTTGCGATACAGATTGTGCGCGGCCCACAATGGGAAGGTTGCTCAACGAGTAGATGCGCCGACGGCGCATCTACTCGTTTGGTATTGCGCAGCATTCGCAGGCATCTCAAGCTGCGATTGCGAACTGTCGTCTGCATCCCGAGGCGCAGGAATTGGGGAGTGGCTTCGAGTCGGCAAACCTGGCAAGATCGATCGCCAGGTCATCATCGAGGCTTAGCCTGTTCGATGTCACTCCCCAGCTCCTGACCTCTGGATGCTTCCCGCTCATGCCTTCCATCGGGAGCGTGAGCCATTCACGCCTGCCGGGCGCGGAACCCGCGCGACGCAGGAGAGAGTTCAGGGAGTTCACATGCAGAAGCACGCTTACACTGCCCAGGTCGGCAGCAGTGAGATCACCATCGAGACCGGCACGTTGGCAAAGCTTGCCGGCGGCGCCGTGACCGTCCGCTCGGGCGATTCGGTTGTGCTGGCCACCGCCTGCGGCGCCCGACCGCGCGAGGGGGTCGATTTCTTCCCGCTCAGCGTGGATTACGAGGAACGTCTGTACGCAGCCGGCCGCATCCCCGGCAGTTTCCAGCGCCGCGAGGGGCGTCCGAGCGACCAAGCGATCCTGATCGGTCGCCTCGTGGATCGCCCGCTGCGCCCGCTGTTTCCCGACGGGATGATGAACGAAGTGCAGGTGATTGTCACGGCCCTCGCTCGCGATCCGGACGTCCATCTGGATACTTTGAGCATCATCGGCGCAAGCGCCGCCCTGACCATTTCCGACATCCCGTGGGAAGGTCCGATCGGGGCCGTGCGCGTCGGTTTCATCGACGGCCAGGTTGTCATCAATCCAACCGTCACGCAGATGGCCGCCAGCACGCTCGACCTGCGCATGGCTGGCACCGCGGATGCGATCCTGATGGTGGAAGCCGGCGCCGACGAGCTGCCCGAGGATATGATGCTGGAGGCGCTTAAGCTGGGGCACGAGGCGATGCAGCCAATCATCGAGCTGCAAAACCAGATGCGTGCCGCGCTGGGCAAGACGAAGTTCACGTATACACCGGTGCAGTCCGACGAGACGGTGATCGCGGCAGCGACAGCCTGGCTGGGCGATCGTGTTCGCGATGCGGTCGCCCAGAATCCCGGCAAAGAAGCCCAATACAAGGCGCTGGCCGAGGCGAAGGATGCGCTGCTGGCTGCGCTGAGCGAGCGGTATGAGCCCAAGGCGCTGGCGCAGGCATTCGACAGCATCGAGAAGTCGGTGGTGCGGGAGCGCATCCTCAGCGAGAAGATCCGCCCGGATGGACGCCATCACAAGGAGATTCGCCCCATCAGCATCGATGTAGGCATCCTGCCGCGCGTCCATGGCAGCGGCCTCTTCACCCGCGGCGAGACGCAGGTATTGACCATCGCGACGCTCGGCACACCGGGCGATGCGCAGACGCTGGACACCCTCAATCCTGAAGAGTCCAAGCGCTACATGCACCACTATAACTTCCCGCCCTTCTCCACCGGCGAGGTGTCGATGTCGCGCGGCCCCAGGCGCAGGGAGATCGGACACGGCGCACTGGCCGAGCGGGCGCTGGAGCCGATGATCCCGGCTCAGGAGAGCTTCCCGTATACTCTGCGCCTGGTGTCCGAGGCGTTATCTTCCAACGGCTCCACGTCGATGGCTTCCGTGTGTGGCAGCACCCTTGCCCTGATGGATGCGGGAGTGCCGATCAAGGCGCCGGTGGCCGGCATCGCCATGGGCTTGGTCACGGACGGCGAGGTGACCAGCGCGGGTCTGCGCTACGCAATCCTGAGTGACATCCAGGGCCTGGAAGATCACCTGGGGGACATGGACTTCAAAGTCGCAGGCACTGTGCACGGCATCACCGCCCTCCAGATGGACATCAAGATCCACGGTTTGACCTACAAGATCCTGGAAGAGGCGCTGGCGCAGGCGCGCGAGGGCAGGTTGTTCATCATGGACAAGATGCTGGCGATGCTGCCGGAGCCGCGCAAGAGCCTGTCGGCCCATGCGCCGCGCATCCTGACCACCCGCATCGATCCGGAGAAGATCGGCAAGGTAATCGGCCCCGGCGGCAAGATGATTCGCGGCCTGCAGGAGCAGTACAAGGTCAAGATCGACATCGAAGATGATGGCTCCGTGTTCATCTCCGGTGCTGAAGGCATCGGCGCCGAGCAGGCCCTGGCCGAAATCGAGCAGATGACTGAGGAGATCAAGATCGGGCGCATCTACACCGGCAAGGTGGTGCGCATCGAGTCCTACGGCTGCTTCGTCCAGATTGCGCCGGGCGTCGATGGCATGGTGCACATCTCGCAACTGGCCGACTACCGTGTGCCCAAGGTCGAAGATGTGGTTCAGATGGGCGATGAGATCACGGTCATGGTGACCGACATCGACCCAGGGGGCAAGATACGCCTCAGTCGCCAGGCCGTGCTGGAGGGCTGGACCCCCGAAGAAGCGCGCTCGCGCGACCGCCAGCCGAGCGGCGGCGGAGATCGCGGCGGCGGCGGAGATCGCGGCGGCCGCGGCGGGGATCGGGGCAACCGAGGCGGTCGCGGGGACTATGGCCGCGGTGGTTCGGAGCGGCGTCACTAAGCAGAGGGATGTCAGGCCGCGGATCGACCAGGCCTGCATCTTCCTGTCTGCTTTCAAGCGCAAGCGAGCGCCTTGCTGGCCGGAGCCGCAATGGACGAAATCACGTCGCAGGCAACAGAAGTCGTTGCACCGGCAGCTACACTGCCTGCCAAGCGGCGCGTTCGCATACTAATCGGAGGCGCGCTGCGCGACCTGTTCGGCACGGTGTTGCCGGCGGTGGTGTTGGCGCTCCTCATTCATGCCTTCCTGGCACAGGCGACGCGCGTCTACGGCCAGAGCATGGAGCCGAATCTCCACTCCAACGAGCGGCTGGTGGTCGAGAAGCTGAGCTACCGGTTCCACGGGCCGCGTCGTGGCGATATCGTGGTGCTGCACGATCCGACAGGCGGGCCAGAGCTGCTCATTAAGCGCGTCGTGGGGCTGGCAGGCGAGCGCGTCACCATGTCCGACGGCCGAGTGTTCATCGATGGCGTGCTGCTGGATGAGCCGTACCTGTCTCAGCCAACGCTGAGCCAGGGGCGCTCGTGGCTCGTCCCGCCGCTTAGCGTCTTCGTGATGGGCGATAACCGCAGCGCCAGTCGCGATTCGCGCGTTTTCGGAGCCGTACCGTTGGATCAGATCGTTGGACGAGCCGTGTTCCGTTATTGGCCGCCCGAGGGTCTTGGAGTCGTACCCTGATATGGATCGCTGGACTCCTTCCGGCATCCCAGCGTCGCAACGCGTGGCCGCGCGAAAACCGATGCTGGCCCTTGCCCGCGAGGTCGTGACGACCGTGATTCCGGCCGTCATCCTGGCGTTGCTCATCCATGCATTTCTGGCCCAGTCCACTGTCGTCCTCGGGCAGAGCATGGAGCCAAATCTCCACCCCTCCCAGCGCTTGATGGTCGAGAAGGTGAGCTACTGGCTGCGCCCGCCGCAGCGAGGGGACATTGTGGTGCTCCGCGATCCGACCGGCGGCGCAATACCGCTGATCAAGCGTGTGGTCGGCCTGCCGGGCGAACAGGTCTCGATCGCCGATGGCCGAGTCCACGTCGATGGCCGCCTCCTCGATGAGCCGTACCTCAACCAGATCACGCACGGAGGGAGTCGCTCGTGGGCTGTGCCGCCAATGCAGATCTTCGTGATGGGCGACAACCGGATCAACAGCAAGGATTCCCGGCACTTCGGTCCCGTGCCGGTGGAGTCGATCCTGGGACACGCCGTATTTCGGTTCTGGCCGCTCGATCAGGTCGGCGGCCTGCCGTGATGCCCTTCTCCTGAACAGAAGAGCTGTCGCGACAATGAGGTCGCGATGGCTTTTCTGTTGAGATGGCTGTGGGAACAGGCTGACCGTGAGCGCTCGCTGGAGCCCATTCGCCAAACACCTTCTTGTCATCTGCAGCCTGATTGCCGGCGTCTGGCTCTTCTTCAGGCTTCGCATCCTTTGGACGCCGCTGCTTCTGGTCTTCGTCCTCTCGTTCCTGGCCTCCTATCCTGTCAACGGCATTCTGCGGCGCACCGGCTGGCCCCGCAGACTGGTGGTTGTCATCGTCTACCTGCTGCTGCTGATCCTGATCGGCGTCGCAGTCGCAGGGGTCATCCCACGGATCGTGACTCTGGGCACGGGTCTCGCCAATACGCTCATGCGCGTGTTGCAAGAGCTTTCACGCGCCACCCCAGAGCCGATCGAGCTGGGGCCTGACCTCGTGCTTGATCTGAGCGAGCTGTACCGGCCTATCGGCGAATCGCTGACGGGCATCCTCCATGTGGATCCGGCGATCCTACAGCGGCTGCGCGACGTACTCTTTCCGTTTGCGACGGGTGCAGCAGCCGTGGTGATGTGGGCTGTCAGCGGAGTGCTGGGCACACTCCTCGTGCTGGTCCTGAGCTTCTATCTCGTCAAGGACTGGCCAAGGATTGCGCGCTATGCCTTCAGTCATGCCCCCGATCCCCTGCGTCCGGAGCTGTGGCGGTTGTGGCGAGAGCTATCGGCGGTATGGGATGCCTTCATCCGTGGACAGCTCATTGCCGGATTCATCATGGGCCTCGTCATCGGCCTGACGCTGAGCGCGCTCGGCGTGCGAAACAGCATCGCATTGGGTCTGCTTGCGATGATCGGCGAGCTGGTGCCCGGCGTGGGTCCTTTCATCTCCGCAGCCGTGGGCGTCCTGATCGCCCTCACCTTCGGATCGGCGTGGCTGGAAATCACGAACCTGGGATTCGCCTTCATCGTATTCGCCGTCTATCTGGTGTTCGGGCAGTTTCAGAACCTATACGTGGTTCCCCGCGTCATCGGCCGGCGCGTTGATCTCCATCCTATCGTCGTCCTCCTCGCTGCGCTGATCGGCGCCGAGCTCCTGGGCATCCTGGGCATGCTGCTTGCTGCGCCTGCGACCGCCTCCCTGCGGTTGCTCCTGGGGTATGCGTACAGGAAGCTTCTAGATCATGATCCTTTCCCACCGGTCGCGGAACCGCCGGACGCAACGCTCCTGTGGCGAGAAGTCACCGCAGGGCAAGACATCAGAGCACTGCTCTTCGATCTCGACGGCACGCTGATCGAGACCGATGATGCCGCGGTTCAGAGCCTGGCCCGACGGCTCGGATTCCTGGAGCGGCTGTTGCCGGTCACCAATTGCCAACACCTCGCGCGCCGCCTTTTGATGTCAAGCGAGATATGGGTCAATGATCTCGTGACGTTGCTCGATCGCCTGCGGCTCGATGGCCCGCTGTTCCGGTTGAACGAAGCGCTGCATCGCTGGCGCGGCATCCGGACGCCGGAACGCTTTGTGGCTGTGCCAGGCACGCCGGAGATGTTAGGCGCCCTGGCGGCATGCTATCGCCTGGGAGTGGTCACCAGCCGCAGCCGCACGGAGACCCTGGCGTTCCTGGCGCAATACAACCTGACCGACCTGATCTCCGTGGTGGTCTCGCGCGATGACACCCCCCGCCTGAAGCCGCACCCATTGCCTGTCCGACTCGCCGCTGCACGCCTGAGCCTGCTGCCTGAGCAATGTGCGATGGTGGGCGACACGAGCGTGGACATTCGCTCCGCCAAGGCCGCAGGGGCGTTGGCCGTCGGCGTGCTGTGTGGCTTCGGCGAGCGCAACGATCTGGTCGGCGCGGATCTGGTGCTCAATTCCACTGCGGATCTGCCGGGTTGGCTGCCATACAGGGCGGATTGTATGGCTCGCCACTGCCCTGCAATCACATCGGAAGATAATCTATCAGAAAGCGGCGAGGTCTGAAACCCACCAGAGGTGAAGATGCTGGATTTTGCCAGCGTGCGCGCGAAGAAACGCTCGATCCAGGAGTTGGCGGAAGGATTGACCGCCAGCGATCTGCGGCGGATCACCAACGAGATGATCGACACGGAGCTCGGTCTGATTGCCGACTGCACCGATGCCGATGCGGTCTTTTTGCCCGACGATCCCGTGGCCAACGATACGTTCGCCACATCGTCTGATGAGACAAGGATGGCATGGACGCTGGCTCATGTGATCGTCCATGTCACGGCCTCGGCCGAGGAGACCGCCTTCGTTGCAGCCGAGATGGCGCGAGGCGTGCCACAACGCGAGGGACGATCCCGCTATGAGACGCCCTGGCGGAGCATCACGGGAATCGCTCAGTGCCGGGCCCGGCTCGAGGAGAGCCGGCGCATGCGCCTGGCGACGCTAGACGTCTGGCCAGACGAGCCGCACCTGGCCAACCTGTTTCGCTGGCGGCCGGACGGCCCGTCGTATGATCCGGTGGCGCGCTTCCTCCAGGGGCTGAATCACGAGCACGGCCACCTGGCGCAGATCAGCGAGATCGTCCGCCAAGCGAAAGCCGGCCGCGGCGTCGATTGAGGTCGTGCGAGCAGGACCTGAGGGGGGCAATAGTGAGATTCGTGTCTGCAGCAAGATATGCTGCGCTTGCGGTCGGCTTGGCCCTGGCCCTGGCGTCGTGTGCGGGGCGATATGCACCGACCAACACACCGACGCCGGCGCCTGTGGCCCGCGCCACCGCCGCGCCGACCAACACGCCGCCACCGACAGCCACCGCCGCGCCGACCAACGTGCTGACTGCAACAGCCACGCCCACCGCCGCGCCTACGCTGCCGGCGACGCCGACGGCTACGGCCACTCCGACTTTCACCGCCACTCCGACACCGCTGAGCCCCTTAGCGATCGAGTCGATGCGTAAGCAAAGCTATTCCGGCAGCGAGCTGGTAATCGAACAGACCCTGCCGCCCGGAGCGAACTACAACCGCTACGTCGCCTCGTACCGATCGGAAGGATTCAAAATCAACGGATTGCTGACAATCCCGTCGGGCCAGAAGCCGCCCACCGGCTGGCCGGTCATCATCTTCAACCACGGCTACATCCCGCCGGATCAATACCGCACGACCGAACGCTACGTGGCCTATCAGGACGCTTTCGCAAGAAACGGCTACATCACGTTCAAATCGGACTATCGCGGACACGGCAGCTCGGAGGGCCGGGCCAGCGGGGGCTACGGCAACGTCGACTACACCGTGGATGTGCTCAACGCCACGGCGTCGGTCAAGCGACTGAAGGACGCAGACCCCAATCGCGTCGGGATGTGGGGCCATTCGATGGGCGGCAGCATCACCCTGCGCGCCATGGTCACGGTTCCCGACATCAAGGCAGGCGTGATTTGGGCCGGGGTGGTGGCGTCCTATCCCGACCTGTTCGAGCGGTGGCGCCGGGCGCCGACCGCGCCCGGCGGCATGCCTGCGCCCGCCCGCGGCTGGCGGAACGACCTGGTTGCCCAATACGGCACGCCGGAGGAGAACCCGCAGTTCTATGCATCGATCTCACCGAACAGCTTCCTGAAAGAGATCTCGGGGCCGCTTCAGCTGCACCACGGGAGTGCGGATACGTCCGTGCCTATCGAATTCTCCGACACGCTCGAAAAGCAGATGCAGGCTGCGGGAAAGCCGGTCGAGTATTTCAAGTATGCGGGCGACGACCACAACCTGGCGGCGAACCTCAACGTGGCGCTCCAGCGATCGGTTGCGTTTTTCGACAAATACGTCAAGAACGCCGCGGCCGCGACGCCCACGCCGAGCCGGTGACCCGAGCCACGGGCGGCACTCGACTTTGACGCAGCAATCAGGCCTCCAGGACCTTCTGCGCGTCATCGCCGGCGCGGTGGTGATGGCGATGCTGTGTACGCTCGTCGCCCGGTCGGTGGCCGCCGCCGTAGCACAGGCGCGAGGCATCCCGCAGGACGAGATCGAGGCGGTGGTCTACTTCGTTTGTTTCCCGTTCAGCGCGCTCGCCGGCGGAGCCGGCGGCGCGCTGCTGGCCGTGGTCGGCGAGCGCCGCTGGCTGCTGGCGCGCTACGCCGCTCTGTTGGGTGTCGTGGCGGCGGTCGCAGCGGTCGTCGGCTTTTCGCTCGGCCGATGATTCTCAGGAAAAGCCCACAAATTCTACACAATCCGATCTTGACGTAAGCGCGATATATTGGTATAATGCAATCACTGATCGCCGTGTCGCTTGTCATTTTCTCCATTCGAAGGAGTGCTGCCACGCCCAAAGAGCCAGTCTAGCTTCCGATGGAGGCATCCATGCGTTCCAAGAGTGCTCTTTCCGGGCTGCTGCTCTGCCTGCTCCTAACCCTGTGGCCTGTCGCGGCGGCTGCCGACGACGGCGCTTATACGGTTCACCCCGGGGATACCCTGGCCAAGATCGCTGCGGCTCACGGTGCGTCCGTCGAGAGCCTCATGCGAGTCAACGCGATCACGAATCCTGACCTGATCCGAACGGGCCAGCGGTTGGTCATTCCCGGCACAGGCAAGGAGCCGGTCGCCCCAGCGCCGGTTGCCGCGTCCTCGAGCGCTGCGGCGGCCGCGCCACTGAATCTGGCGCCAGCCACGGCCGGGGGCCTGGCGGCGGCCGCGGCAGAGCCACTCGCTGCGCTTCCGAGCATGGCGTCCCCTCCTGCGTCGAACAATCCGGCGCCGGTCGCGGCGGCGGCGCCAGCACCGGCGGCGGAGAAACCAGCTGCCGACGCAGCCGCGTCCAGTCCTGCTGGCGGCATCTACACGGTGAAACCGGGGGACACCCTCGCCAAGATCGCCGCGATCACCGGCTCGACGGTCCCGGCCCTGATGCGAGCCAACGGGCTCACCAACCCCAACCTGGTCTATACGGGCCAGCGGCTCGTAATTCCTGGTCCGGGCGGTGCGCCGGCGAGCAAAGCGCCGGCTGCCGGGCCCGCCCCTGCGCCGGCAGTGGCCGCTCCTGCGGGAGGCACCGGGCTGGTCGTCAGCATGTCGAAGCAGCGCTGCTATCTCTTCCAGGGCGGATCAATCACCGACACCTGGCCGTGCTCGACGGGCAGGACGGGCTGGGCGACTCGCACGGGCAACTTCAAGATTCAGTCCAAGCTGCCACGGGCGTACGGCTCGCGCTGGGGCTTCTGGATGCCCTATTGGCTGGGAATCTACTGGGCCGGTGGGACGGAGAACGGGATCCACGGACTTCCCATCCATGCCAAGACCGGCTATAGGGACTGGGGCAACAAGATCGGCACACCGATCTCCTTCGGATGCATCGTGCTGCAGGATGCAGCGGCGAAGAAGCTGTATGACATGGCCTACATCGGCATGCCGGTATCGATCCGGCGCTAGCGGTCGCCGACTGATTCTCCTCAGGAGCGCCTGGCACAGCGTCCAGGCGCTTTCTTGTTGTCCCGGTGTGCGCCGAGAACACCGGCCCGAATTCGCGCGTAGCTGGTTTGGTGATATAATCGCGCCGGTCAAATACGAGAGGAGTCACGCATGAAAAACAACGGCAAAGACGAGATCATCGAGGTATTCGAACCCGGCGACGAAGAAGACGAGTTGTACTCGCTGCTGGATGACGACCGCCGGGCCGAGCTCGACGAACTCGTCGGCCTTCAAGTGTCAGGGCTGGAGCTGTGGGAAACCTCACTGGGTGATGAGGATGCCGATGAATCGGTGACCCCGGAGAATCGCGCTTTCTTTGATGTCGACCTCCTTTTCGAAGGTGGGCTGGCCTTGGAGCTCTACGTCGCAACCCTATTCCCAGGCCCGGACAGCGACCCGGTCGTCGGGCTGGACAGCATCTACGAGACTGTAGGCAAGCTTTCCGATGACGAGCTGGAACTGCTCGACTATGACCAGGCCGATGATGACGGGGGGTTGGCGCTGGCGTTCGGCAAGGGTGACACGACCCATCAGGTGATCGTCGCCAATGCCTGGATGATCAGCGAGTGGGAAGAGACCGAAGACGAGGAAGCCATCTGAACTCGGACGCGATACGATCTGGGTCTCCTGCCTTGAAACGGCGAGCTTCGCCGGAGCGAACTTTGCCCCTCCTTCGTTTGGCCGTCTTGGATGTCGATGGCACCCTGAAACAGGCAGAGTCGCCCTACCAGTACCTGCACCAGCGGCTGGGCGTGGCGCACCTGGCTGCAGTGAACCGGGAGCTGGCGCTGGCAGGTCGCATCAGCTACGGTGACTGGCTGCGGCGCGATGCCGCCCTGTGGGCCGGGCAGAGGGTCGATCACATTCGCCGGCTGTTGGCTGAGAATCCGTACCTGCCGGGCGCGGTGCAGCTCCTGCACGCGCTCAAGGCCGCCGGTGTCACGGTGGCGTTGGTCAGCGCCGGATTCACCCTCAACACCGACCCGATCATGCGGGAGTTCGGGTTGCATCACTGCCTGGCGAACGAGTTGACCGTCAGCGATGGGGTGCTGGACGGCGGATCGATCAACCACGTGCCGGAGGGCGGCAAGGCGGCTTTCGCTTGTGGTCTCATGTCCCGGCTGGGAATCTCACCGGAAGAGACGCTGGCAGCAGGCGACACCCGGGGCGACCTCGAGCTCTTCGACTGCGCCGGCGTGCGTATCGCTGTGAACCCCAAGTCCGATACGCTGCGTGCGCGCGCCGATGTCGTCTTTGAGCCCGACCTGACCGGCGCCGTTGCATGGTTGGCGACGCACGGCTACCTTGTTCGCGAGAGATTGCCGGACCAGGGAAGCGAAGGCTGTGCCCTGTAAGGGCGCGTCCCGATCTGCGCCACCGGTTTGCTGTATTTCGGAATGGAACTGATCGATTGGCCTGAGGTGGCGCGCAGCGCCCTGTGGATCCTGGGACTCAGCATTGCACTGGCCTCTTGGAGCTACATCACCTGGTGGGCCTCGGTGCATCGCATGCCGATGCGCGACGCACTGACACTGCCGAGATTCAGGACGTCGTTCCTGGTCGGACTGACCCTTTTCTGTGCTGGCCTGGCCTGGGGCTCCACTCGCTGGTGGGAACGCGGACTGTGGATCGTTTTGGGCCTGGCCTGCCTGTGGCAGGTGGCGGTGGGACGACATGCAGCGGCCGCGCATGGCCGAAGCACTGCACCGGATCGCTCGCCCGTGCACGCTGCGGATGAGGAGCTCCCCTCTCGCGAACACCCGCAGCCTATCCACGAGGACCATGGCAGATGAATATCCGCACGCACCGGCTTGCTTGGGCTCTCTTCTTCCTCACTGCGGGCGCGTTTCTCCTCCTGAACAACCACAAGGTGTTCCGAGAGCTGGGGGACGGGATTTGGGGCGGGCTGTTTGCCGCCGTGGGACTCGGGCTGCTGATCTGGTTCCTGCTGGACCGCCAGCGCACCTGGCGCGCGATCGCCGGCTTCCCGATTCTCACCGTCGGCATCCTGCTCCTCCTGGAGTGGCGCGAGGTCGACCTGGGGGTCTGGCGGGTAGCGCTGGTGATGTTCGGCGTCGCACTGGGATTCTGGGCGGTGCTGCTCTCCGGCAACGACAACTGGTGGGCGCTCATTCCAGGCGGCGTGCTCACGTTGATGGGGGTGCTGATCGGGCTCCAGGCGCGCATGGATGAGGCGATATGGCTCGCGGCATTCTTTCTTGGGCTGAGCGCTGTGTTCGGGCTGCTCTACCTGCTGAGGCTGGGCCAGCAAGACACCGGCTGGGCCGGCGTCCCCGCGGCAGCATTCCTGTTGATCGGCATCGTGACGCTTGTCGGGGCATCCAGTCCGGTGGGCCTCATCGCGCAGTGGTGGCCCCTCTTGCTGGTGATCGCGGGAGCGATCATGCTCGTTCTGGCGCTCCATCGCTCGCGGCGGGCTGATCTGCCGCCAACCGCGAGCCCGGCACAGGCGGAGCAGTTGCCGGCCGCGAAGCCGGTGACGCCCGTTGATGAGGCGCCGATCGATATCTATGCTGTGTTGGCGCAGCAGCCGAAGGGTGATCGACCCAGGGAATAAGAGCGTAACGAGGCCGGTCGTGCGGCGCGGCGAAGCGCCGCACGACCGCACCGCCATATCGGGAGTGGAGACGCCATGGCCAAACAACTCGTCTGCTACATGACAACCTGGTGTCCGAGTTGCCACGCGGCCCAGGATGCACTGGAGGAATGGGGTGTGCAGGCCCGGTTCGTCAATATCGGTCGCGATCGCGAGGCGGCCAGCCGCGTACGTGCGCTCACCGGCTTCGAGAGCGTGCCGACCTTCGTCGTCGTAGCTGGGGAAGGCATCGATCCGATCGAGCCGCCCTCGCCCCTCCCGGCCGGCCGCGGCCCGCGCGGGATCGACCGGGGTTCTGTGCTTACCGAGCCGACGAATGCGGAACTCAAGACATGGCTCACCAAGCACGGCTTGCTGTCGTGACCTGAAGACCTCAACGTTCCTCGCTCAGCGCGCACTGGGCGCCAGCACGATCTGATCATCTGGCACGCGCATCCCTTGCGCGTCGGTCGCGGGAAGCCGCGCGCCGTCCCCCGGCGCATAGAGCCCCACCGCAACCCGCAAGCCAGCCAGCGAGGCGTCTCCGGGCAGCGCGATGCGACGGGTGTCCACCACGATCTGGCCGGTCTGCCAGGCGCTGCTTGGATAACGGCCGGCAGCGGGCGGCCCATCCCCTTGAGCGATCCGCTCCCCGCGATCATCCAGCACATGCACGAACACGCTGTAGTCGGCGGGCACGCGGCCTGTCGCCTGCCAGTAAAGGGTAATCTCCAGGGCCGGAGCACCGCGCTGGCCGGCGGCCTGCGTGGCGGTCACGCTGACCGAGTGACCCACGAGCCGGACAGTCTCTCCAAGTCGATAGCTCCGCTCACCGCCGGGAAGCGATCCCGGCTTGAGCGGACGCCGCTCACGAATCTGAATCTCTGCGAGGGTCGCCTGGTCTCCTCCCTCGACCAACGGCACCAGCTCACCGCGATCATCGAGCAGTCCTGCGCGCAGCACAGCCGGGAAGGGAGGCGCGTCGGCCGGCAGCGGCAAACGGTAGTCATCCACCACGTAGAAACCGAGCGGCCAGTCGCTGCTGGGCTTATTGCCGGCGTGGACCTTGGTCTGATTCGCCCACGTCATATCGCCGGTGATGGCATCGAGATGAACGAAAGGCCGGACATCCGCCGGCTGCGGCGCCAACGCCCGCCAATAGAGGCGCACGCTGACGCTGTCACCCTGTCGCGGCGCGCGCTCCGCCAGGTCGAACCCGATGAGCTCGATTCCATTGGCGAAGCGTGCATGGACGGCCTGCTGCATCTCTGCGGGCTGCTCGACCGGGGAGCGCAGGCGAAACCAGCGCGTCGCCGGTCCGATCACGATGACCACCAGTGCCGTGAGCAAGACGATGGCCGCAATGGCGAACACCGCGGCCCGGCGCCCGGCATCCTCACCGGGTGACCCGTGCGGAACCATGGTGCGACTGTCGTGGCGCGATCGATGTCCCGTCCAATACATCACGAACGCGACCGCCACGCCGATCAGGGCCAGCCCGGAGCCTGCCTGTCGCACTGGTGTTTCACCGAACTCGACGCGCAGCTCGTGTTCGCCCGCCGGCACGTCGACCTCGATAAGGCCATGCGGCGCGCTCGCCGCAATCGGGACCGGCTGGCCGCCCACCCATGCGCGCCAGCCCGGAAAATAGAAGCGGCGGATGCGCAGTGTCGCCGCTTCGGGCAGGTCGAGCCGATAGGCGTCGATCAACAGGCCGGCGACCGTACGGACGGCCGCACCCCCCGGCGGCAAAGCCGCGCGGTCGAGTGGATCGGCCGGCCAGCGCGCGGCTTGCGCCTCGGCGAGATCGGTTGCCGGGTTCGGATCGAGCACCCAACGCGGTAGATACTCGTTGGCGCTTGCCGTGGCGCGCGCACCGCCCGCCAACTCGTACCGCGCGATGTCGGCCAGGACCGGCTCCTGTGCAGGCGCGAACGGCCGGGGGAACAGGTAGGGGGCCACGCTGAGTGGGATCGCGACCAACAGCGCCAGCATCCCGGCAATTCGCAGTCGCGACGGGACGAGAAACAACGCTGCGCCGCCCAATCCCGCCGCCCACAACAGCGCCGGCCCAAGCAACCGCCATGGAAAGGCAATGAACCGCGCCAGCGGCAGCGCTTCCCAGAGCGGGGCGGCCAGCGGCAGCATCCAGGCCACGGCCACGGCCAGTAGAGCGGCCAGCACGAGCAGCATCTGGCCAGCCTGTTGCTGCGTCCAGGAATCGGGCCCCGCTGCAGGACGGGGCTCGGGCGCGACCGCCCACCTGAGCGCAACGATCAGCCCGGCGCACGACAGAGCGACCTGCGCCAGTCCCAGGCTGTTGGGCTGCGGCGGATTGAGCGCTGCGTCATCGAGAACGCGAGCAGGTGAGAGCAGCTCCGCCAACGACACCAGGTTGAGCCGCGCATTGAACATCCCCGATGCGATCCCTGCGATGTTGACGTCGCGCAGTTCGATGATCGACGGAAGCCAGAACGCCGCGCTGAGCAAGATCCCGAGCCCGAAGGCGGCGCCTCCCGCGAGGAGCCTGCGATAGATGGACGCGCCAGGACTGCGCCGAGCGATCCATGCCAGCAGGAGGGCATAGAGGGCCAGGAACGGGTATCCCAGGAACGCGCTGGGATGATGCGCATAGACAAGGCCGGCCAACAGCGCACCCGCCAGCACGCTCCAGCGCAGATCGATCCTACGGATCGACTCGGCCAGGGCCCACGCGCACCAGGGCAGCAACGCCAACGCCAGGAGCTGTGAGAGGTTGCCTTGCGTAAAGAGCTCGCGGAAGCGCAGCGGCGCGTACAGATAGAGCGCCGCGCCGACGAGCGCGGCGGCCGCACTGCCGGCCGCACTGCTGGCTGATGGATACAACGACCGCGTGGCCAGATAGGCGCCCACCGGATAGAGCAATAGCGTCAGCACCTGCACTGCCACCACGCCGCGCACCACACCCAAGCCGGTCTGACCGATCGCTGCGGCAAGGAGATGCGCACCCGGCGCGTAGAAGTTGAAGAACGGGTAGCCGTAGCCGAGGTAGAAATCGGGCGCCCAGCGCGGGTAGAGCACACCCTCACTGAGGAGCCGGCTAACCTCGAAGGTGCGCAGGAGATGTACGTATCCGTCAGCGGTGTGCGGGATGCCGGGCCGGACAATGGCGACGATCGGGATGAGCGCCAGCGCGGCAGCTGCCATCAGCCATGGATCGATGCGGCGCAGCAGACGGTCCCACCGGGGCCGGGGACGGGAGGTTGATGGCCACGGCGCCGCGGGGCCGGTCGGCGCGGGATCGTCCACGTCTCACGCCCCAAGCTGGGGAGGCTGCGTCGAGCCTACCTCCGCCGGTCCGTTTCGGAAGATCTCCGAAGCATGATAGCGACTGATCACGGCGCCCAGGCGCTGGCGGAACTGGGGTGACCGGCGAACGCCCCACCGATCCAGAAGATAGCGCGCCATGGTGGCCAGGGTGCCCAGGCCGTACACCACGCTGTTGCGGAAGTTGACCGACGAAGCCTCGGCGAAATAGCGCGTCGGGACCGCAATCTCGGCAATCGAGAAGCCAAACGCCACAGTCTGCGCGATCACTTCAGTGTCGAAGACGAACTTATCCGAGTTGAGCACAAACGGAATGGTCTCCAGCAACCGCCGGCTGTAGGCGCGAAACCCGGTATGGCACTCGGACAGATGCTGCCTGAGCACCAGGTTCTCGGTGACGGTCAGAAATCGGTTGGACGCGTACTTCCACACGGGCATGCCGCCCGCCAACGTGCCGCTATCGAGAAAGCGTGAACCGAGCACCAGATCAGCGCGGCCCTCCAGGATCGGTGCGATGAGTTGAGGCACCAGCCGCGAATCATACTGGTAGTCGGGATGCAGCATCACTACCACGTCCGCAGCATCACGCAGCGCCTCCAGGTAACACGTCTTCTGATTGCCGCCGTAGCCCTTGTTCTGGACATGGACGATCACCTTGAGACCGAGGCGCTGGGCAACCTCGACGGTCTCATCCTGGCTCACGTCATCCACCAGGATCACGTGATCGACCACCTCAGGGGGCAGGTCATTGTAAGTGCGTTCGAGAGTCTTTGCGGCGTTATAGGCCGGCATCACAACGACCACTTTCGGCTTCTGGGGCATCAATACGACCTCCGGTGCGGGAGTCATTATAGCGCCAAGCGCAGTGCGTGACCAATCCTGTGCTCTGGCGCTGCAAATCGCCGCGACTGCTGTGGCGCCGGGATTGTGCAACCGGGCAGGTGGGAGGGCAATTCTGACAGCCGATGTCCCGCGACCGCACCGTGGCGCCAGTCCCGGGTGCTCCAGACGATCACCTTGGCAGCCTGTCGGGAAGCGCCACGACCCCCCGGCGCAGGGAGGCACCATGTCTCGGCACACGTCGCGTCCATGCTGCTTCTGTTCTTCCTGGCCGGCTGTCCGGCGCCTGCGCCGGCGGCCAGATCGGATGCGCAGACCAGGGGGCTCCCCTCGGGCGACCGCAGTCACGTCTGTCCCTGTCATCGTGACCGTAGTGGTGCTTCCAACAGTGGTGGTCACAGCCACCCCGCCGGCCTCCGCCGGTTCGGCCACCCCATCGACGGATCGCAGCCTACCGCCACGGCGAGAGCACCTGGAACAGAGAGAACCTGTAAACGAGTTGGAGCGATGTCGATCTGTCGGAGAAAGGGACGGGTGGGCAGTACGGCGAGGCGCAGGTGAAGATTTGGCGCCGTTCATACGATGTGCGGCCGCCGGCGCTGACGCTCGAAGACCCGCGCTATGCCGGCCTAGCGAAAAGCGACTTGCCGCTGGCCGAATGCCTCAAAGATACGGTGGCGCACTTCCTGCCCTATTGGCACGAGACAATTGCCCCTGCGATGCGGTCGGGCAAGCGTGTCATCATTGCGGCGCACGGCAACAGCCTGCGCGCGCTCGTCAAGTACCTGGACACCATCTCGGACGCCGAAATCGTCGAGCTCAACATCCCCACGGGCATTCCGCTGGTGTACGAGCTGGACGACGCACTGAAGCCCATCCGCCACTATTATCTCGGCGATCCCGAGGCCGCCGCCAGAACCGCCGCGGGGCCGAGAACCGGCGGCTGGCTGAACGAGTGCTGAGGGGGATCGGGCCCTGGTTGCTGCGGGGCTGGCTGCCTGGGCGCTGCAAGTGCTGTTCCAGCTCAGTAGCGGGCCAGGCGGCCGCAGTGCCGGCGGCCGATGCAGCCGAGGGTGATGCAGAGACGCCTGGGACGCTCACCCCAGGCGGCCTCATGTCAGAGCTCGAAGGTCGTCATCGTTTGGTAGAACATGGGCAGCCAATAGTCGAATTCGGCCGGTGTGGCGCCCTGGGCGATGAAAACTATCTGGAGCTTGCCCCAGTAGATGTTCCGCACCCACCGCTTGCGCCTTACGTCGCCATCCAGGAAGGTGAAACGAGCATCGAACGCAATCAGCGTCGCGGTGACCGTTTCATCCTGCGATTCCACCTCGCCCCCCGCAAGCGCCTGGAGCCCTGCACTGAAGCCTTCGCGGAGGACTGGGACATCCGCTTCATGCACAACGAAACGCAGTCGGAAACTCTCGCAGGAAAAGTAGGTAGCCTGCACCTCTGGTTCGGGAAAGAAGACGGCACCCTGATGCCCCTTGCCCATCTGCGCCGTGACCCAGTTCAGAGGCAGCCACACGGCATAGCCGGCCTTCTTGTCAAGATGCTTGAACATGCCATAGTAGAGGGGTTGTCCACTTCTTGACTCAGTCACGAATCGAGCTATCCTCCCTTGACGGACTGCGCTGCCCATCCCGCCTGTGATGTGCGGATTATAGCGCGAGGTTGGGCGATGTCAACTCCCCGAGATGAATCCTGGCGTTTTGCTGCGAGCAATTTGACTTTGCCGACCAATCGATCTAATATATGAGTAAGCTCTCATGTGTCGAGATGCCATCAGGGATGCGACACGCTTCGACCGCCCGGCGCTGCTCAGAGTCCGCACGCCTTTCGGAGGTGACGCCCCTTACATGGACCGACGCATGGGTGCAGCTTCGAACTTCAAGCCAGGAAGAAAAACATGACGCAAACTACGCTGCACGTTCGCCTGACCCTGCTGCTGCCTCATGTGCACGACGAACGAGACCAGTGCCTTCAGCGGCTCAATGAGTGGGTGCTGCACCGCAAGGGCATCGAGCAATCGCATATCGAGCAGGAAAACGGCGAGGCGGTGCTGTGCCTTCACTATGACGCCAACCGCATGAGCCTGCTGGATGTGCGCAGGCTGGCAGAGCAGGCCGGGGCTGCCGTCGCCAACCGCTATCGGCACGAGCTGATTCCCATCGAAGGGATGGACTGCTCCGATTGCGCCCTCGTGTTGGAGCACAGCATCGGCCGCCTGGACGGCGTAATCGCGGTGAGCGCCAGTTATGCCCTGGGGGCGCTGCAGCTCGAATACGATACGCAGAGAATCGGCCGGCCGACCATCGAACGGCGCATCCGGTCGCTGGGATACGAGACGCCCGAGACAGGCCTGCGCAACTGGTATCGAGAGCATCGCGAGCTGCTCTTCGTCGCCCTGGCAGGCGTGTTCACGGCCATCGGCTTCCTGATGGAGCGCAGCACCAACGCCGGCTGGCTGCCGTTGCTCTTCTATGCAGGCGCCTACCTCTACGGCGGGTGGGACATCGCACACCATGCCTGGCATGCGCTGCGCGAGCGACGCTTCGACACCGACCTCCTGATGCTGATCGCGGCGCTGGGTGCGGCGGCGCTGGGAGAGTTTGCCGAGGGCGCGCTGCTGCTGTTTCTGTTCGGCATGGGTCACACCCTGGAGGAGCGTGCGCTCGATCGGGCTCGCGCCGCAGTGCACGCCCTGGCCGATCTGGCGCCGAAGACCGCCCTCATCCGCCGAGCTGGCGCGGAGATCGAGCTGCCGGTCGAGCAGGCACAGATCGGCGACATCGTCGTCGTGCGGCCGGGGGCGCGCATCCCGGTGGACGGAGACGTGATTGCGGGGCAGTCGGCTGTGGACCAATCGCCGGTGACCGGCGAGTCGGCGCCGGTGGACAAGGCGCCCGGCAGCCAGGTGTTTGCCGGGGTCATCAATGGGCAGGGCGCGCTCGAAGTGCGCGTCTCGCGGCTGGCGCGCGACAGCACGCTGGCGCGAGTCATGCGCCTGGTGGAAGAGGCGCAGGCGCAGAAATCGCCCACACAGCAGACCGTGGAGCGATTCAGCCGCGTATTCGTGCCCACCGTATTGATTGCCGCCCTGCTGTTGATCGTCGTGCCACCGCTGTTCGGCGCATCGTTCCAGGACTCGTTCCTGCGCGCGATGACTCTGTTGGTGGCGGCGTCACCGTGCGCGTTGGCGCTGGGCGCGCCGGCCGCCATCCTGGCAGGCGTGGCGCGCGCCGCGCGAGGCGGCGTACTGGTGAAGGGGGGCGTGCACCTGGAAAACCTGGGACGACTGAAGGCGATGGCTTTCGACAAGACCGGCACGATCACGCGCGGCCGCCCAGAAGTGACGGAAGTAGTGGTTGCGAATGGAACGCTCCCATGCGACCCGGCGCGAAGTCCAAGTGAGGGCGAACAGGCGTTTCGCGCCGGATCGGAGGCGGATGATGGCCAGATCTCCTCGGAAGCGGCGGAGCTGCTGGGGGTGGTCGCCGCGGCCGAGAGCCGATCCGGGCATCCGCTGGCGCAGGCGATCGTGCGAGCGGCAAAGGCCGCCATACCGGATCGGCCCGTGCCGTTGGTGACCGCGGTCGAGTCACTGACAGGGCGAGGCCTGAGGGCGCAGGTGGATGGCCGGAGCGTGCTGATCGGTAGCCTTACGCTGCTGGACGACCAGGGGGTGGATGTTCCAGACGATCTGCTCCAGCGCGCAGCTAAGATGGAGATCGCCGGCGCAACGGTGACGGCCGTGGCGATCGATGGCCGCGCAACGGGCCTGCTGGCGCTGGCAGACGCCTTGCGTCCGGGCGTGGCCGCAACCTTAGCCGAACTGCGCCGATTGGGCGTCAGTGAGACAGTAATGCTGACCGGCGACAATCCGCGCGTGGCCGCCAAGATCGCGCAGGAAGCCGGCATTGCTGCGTTCTACGCCGATCTGCTGCCGGAAGACAAACTGCGCGCCATCCGGGCGTTGGTCGAGCGACACGGGCAAGCGGCGATGGTGGGGGATGGCGTGAATGACGCGCCAGCGCTGGCGAACGCGACCGTCGGCATCGCCATGGGCGGCGCGGCCACCGACGTGGCGCTGGAGACCGCAGATGTGGTCCTGATGGCTGACGACGTGAGCACCCTGCCCTTCGCCGTCGGGATGGGGCGGGCCACACGAGCGATCATCCGGCAGAACCTGGCTGTCGCCCTGGGCGTGATCTTGTTGCTCGTCGTCACGTCGGTGCTCGGACTCGTAAGCATCGGTGCGACGGTCGCCGTGCACGAAGGCAGCACAGTCTTGGTGGTGCTCAACGCGCTGAGACTGTTGTCCTATCGCGACAGAATGCCGGCGCGCCCCGTGGAGAGCGTAACACGTTGGGGACAGGGCGCGAGTTGAGCCAACCGGCCAGCTAG
>CAYRFV010000027.1:0-7775 GCA_964423545.1 uncultured Anaerolineales bacterium
GATGCGCAGGGGCGCCAGATCGCCAACATCGAGCTCTCCACCGGACCTACCCAGATCGGCCGCGTGAACCGGCAGTACTCAGTGGTCATCGGAGCCAGTGCGTTCGGCCGCATACAATCCGATGTGGTTGCTGACGCTACGAAGGTGATCGATGGCCTTCCCCTGCCAAACGGTGCGACCTATTCCTTCACGGGCGAACAAGAGATGCAGCAGGAAGCTTTCCAGAACCTGCTCATTGCCATGCTGCTGGCGGTGGTCTTCATCTACATGGTTCTGGCTTCTCAGTTCGGCTCGTTCATCCAGCCACTGGTGATCATGCTGGCGCTGCCGCTGGCGATCATCGGCGGGCTGCTGGCGCTGCTGCTCTTCCAGTTGCCCCTCGACATGACAGCCATGATCGGCCTGATCCTACTGATGGGCCTGGTGACCAAGAACTCGATCCTGCTCGTGGATCTCACCAATCGGCTGCGGCGGGAGCGGGGCATGGGTCGAGACCATGCGCTGATGACGGCGGGGCCCGTCCGCCTTCGCCCGATCCTTATGACCACGCTGGCGCTGATCCTGGGCATGTTGCCGGTGGCGATTGGCCTGGGCTCCGGCGGCGACTTCCGGCGCAGCATGGCTGTGACAGTCATCGGCGGGCTGATCACCTCGACTATCCTGACGCTGCTCATCGTGCCCACGGCCTACAGCCTGGTCGAAGGCACACTGGAGCGCATGCGGGCGAGCCGGGCTGCACGCCGGGCCCGCGCCGAAGCAGCGGCGGCGGCCGCGGCGGCCAAAGAGAAGGAGAAGCGCGCGGTCAGCGCTGCCTGACGTCAGGCACACGGACCTGCAAAAAACGGCGAGGGGAGCGACCATCCATACGTCGCTCCCCTCGCCGCGTGCTCCGTGCCGCGTTCACCCGACCTGCAGCACCACACCGTTCGAGAGACCGAGCAGCAGCGGCGCGTTGGATCGCAACCCTCCCGGCGCAGCGATGGCAACCACCGTCTCATCGGGCGGCAGCTCGATCGCCAGCTCAGACCACTGCGACCCGCCGTCATCCGATGCGAAGACGCCTGTGGATGTGACAGCCAGCGCCTTCGGCGTCTGCGGGAAATCGGATGCCAGCAAGATGGCGTTGACCGTGTCGCCCACCACCCCCAGACCGAGCGCACCCCAGGAGCGCCCCCGATCACGCGAGATACGGAGACCGTGCTCTTCGGTCCCTGCCAGGATCACACCATCGCGCGAGTAGTCCGGAGACACAGCCAGGCAGATCACGGGCGCGAGCTCGGGCGGAAAGGGCACCTCGCGCCAGGCCCGGCCGCCGTTGGTGCTGCGGAAGATGCCGCTCTCGACACCCGCGAAGAGGGTCTCATCTCGTGCGAAATCAGGCGAGAGGGCCAGCGCCAGCACATGCAGATCAAGCAAGCCGAAGTTCCAGCGCACCCAATGGTCCCCGCGATCCGATGAGCGGAAAACGCCATCTTCCAGGGTCCCGGCGAACAGCACGCCATCTCGCTCGTAGTCAGGAGACGCCACAAGACAGGAGACCACCGGCGGCGGCGAAGGCAACAGGCTGGGAAGCCATGTCATGCCGCCATCGTGCGAGCGCAGCATCGCGCCGGTGACTCCCGCGAACACGCTCCGATCCGACGCGTAGGCGGGCGACACGACGACTGCGGAGGTGGACGGATCCTCGGCCAGGTTCAGTCCGGCATACGCCGGCTGCCACGAGACGCCGCGATCCGAGGTGCGGACCAGGCCGGAAGCCCGGCCAGCGAAGCAGATGCCATCATGCTCGAAGTCGGGTGACGCAGCCAGGGCGTAAACCACATCCGGGGCGACTTCTGCGCCGGCCTGCAGAGCAATCGAGGTCTGCATCGTCATGGGTTGAACTCCTGTGCCGGCTTGCGCTTGTGGACCAGCACATCCGTGGTCAAGGCAAGACCCGCACTCGTCACGGCCGAGAGCACCGCCCGCGACAGGGCGGCGGCGGCATCCAGCACGCCCGCCTGCGTCATGTCGGTCACCTGACCGGTTGCTGTATCCAGACCGTAACCGGCTGGCGCGTGTGCGATCTGCGCCATGACCTCGCTGGGGTCGTGGCCGGCATTTTCGGCAAGCACCCGCGTGGGTTCTTCGAGCGCACGGTGGAGGATACGAAACGCGGCGCGAGCATCGGAGGTGGTTGCCCGTTTCAGATGTCGCTGCAGCGCAGGCCGGCAATTCAGCAGCGCCACACCGCCGCCCGGAACCACACCTTCGAGGAGGGCGCCGCGCAACGCATCGCCCGCTCGCTCGGCCAGCTCTTTGTTGAACTCGATGTCTGCCGGGGTGAATCCGCCGACCCAGAGGGTCGCGGTGCCGCCAATCAGCTTGCCGATGCGGGCGCGCAGCTTCTTCCGCTCGTCCGCCGCTTCGACGCGACGAAAAGCTGAGCGCAGCTCGGCGATATGTGCGCGCAACACTTTCGGGTCGCCCCCACCTCCGATGATGCCGAAGTACTCATGATTCGCCCAGGCCAACCGCGCGCGGCCGAAATGAGCGGAGGTGACATCGTGCAAGGTATGCCTCGCATCGCCCACGAGCGGGACGGCGCCGGTGAGCCGGGCCATGTCGGTGAGGCCGGCCATCTCATCGTCAGCGCCGGGGCCGGGCGATTTGACGGCAAAGGTCCACAGCCTGTCCGGGCTGCGATTGAGCATCAGCAGCGCCGTCGCGGTTTCGGAAAGGCTCCGGGCAACGATGACGAGCGCCTTGTAGCCAGCGTCCATCGCTGCCTGGAGCACCGACGCCAGCTCCTCGGGATCCTGGATGTCGAGATTTGTCAACAGGATCGCCGCATTCTCGGCCTCGGCGCGCAGCACGGTCCTGTCCGCAGGTCGCGTGCCCGGCATGGGCGCCGTCTTCTCCATCGGCGCCATCATGGCGCGCGACAAGAGGCCGCCGTCCCAGTAGATCCCTTCCACGTATTCGCGTTCGGGCTCCAGGCCGCGCCCCTCGCGGATTTCGAGGCGACCGTACTCGCCAATGATATCGAAAATCTCTCCCAACAACCGCGCCAACGAAGGCTCAGGGCAGACCGATGCGGCGATGCGCGTCAGCGCTTCCTGCCCTACGACGGGGCGCGCTTGTTTCGCCAGCTCGTCGAGTATGATCTTTGCACCCAGATCGAGCTGGCGTCGGAACTCCATGGCGTTGCCGCCCGCGGCCAGATAGGTCACGCCCTGGTTGAAGATAGACTGAAAGAGCACGGCAAGGGTTGCCGTGCCGTCGCCTTCTCGCTCGTGTTGGCGCCAGACCATGTGGCGGACGAACATTGCGCCCATATCGGCGTCGCGATCGGGCAACTGTAGGACCCGCCGCACGATGACACCACCGCTGTCCAGCAGCTCCGGCGCGCCGCCGCGCACGACGCGGTCGATGGCGACCATGCCATGCTGCGGCCCCAGCGTTGGACGCAGCACGTTGACCAGCGCGTTGACGCCCCGCTGCATCCCACGGACCGACGAGGGCCGAAACACTACGCAGGGGGTGAATTCCGCCTCCTCGGGGGGTTTCTGGTGCAGACTGCTCATGCCTTTGCAAACCTCGAAGAACCGATTCGGTTAGAGCGCCATCATACCAGATGCGAGCGGGAACGCCCAAAGTTGGGAGCTTGACGGCGGAATGGTGTACAATGGCTTGAAGCATCCAGCCTGGACGCGCTTGCCGCAGAGGTCAGATGACACGCACCTGCAGTGTATTGTCAGACAAAAAGACGAAGATCGTCGCCACGATCGGCCCGGCCACCCAGTCGAGCTCGATGTTGAAGCAGCTCATTGCCAACGGCATGGATGTCGCCCGCCTCAACTTCTCCCATGGCGACCTGGAGACCCATCGGCGCGTCGTCGCCGATGTGCGGGCGGCGGGGGCCGCGCTCGGCCGGCGCGTGGCCATATTGGGTGACTTGCCCGGGCCGAAGATGCGCATCGGCAGGCTGGCGATTGAGCCGATTGCGCTGGAGCCCGGACAACCCTTCACCATCGAGGCCGGCGACTTCGTGGGCGATGCATCGCGCGTCGCGATGCTGTTCGACGGTCTTCCCGATGCCGTCAGGCCCGGTGATGCGATCTACATCAACGATGGCTACATTCAGCTTGACGTCCGTGAGGTGGTCGGGAGGCAGGTGCGCTGCCGGGTCGTGGTCGGGGGCGAGCTGCGTTCGCGCAAAGGCGTCAACTTCCCCGGCATCGACCTGGGGATCAACGCTTTCACGGCGCGGGACCGGGAATTCCTCCGCTTTGCCGCCGATCAGAAATTGGATGCCGTGAGCCAATCCTTCGTCCAGTGCGGCGAGGATCTGGACGCAGTGCGTCGGGCGGCCGCTGCGATCGACTATCATCCATTCATCATCGCCAAGGTCGAGCGGTCGCGCGCCGTCGACAATCTCGATGACATCCTGGAACACGCGGACGGGATCATGGTGGCGCGCGGCGACCTGGGCGTTGAGATTCCCTTCGAGCGGATTGCCGTGGTGCAAAAAGAGATCATCCGCCGCGCCAGTCTGCGCAGCCGTCCGGTGATCACGGCCACGCAGATGCTGGAGTCGATGATCACGAACCGCCGGCCCACTCGCGCTGAAGTCACCGACGTGGCCAACGCCATCATCGACGGGACCGATTGTGTGATGCTCTCCGGAGAAACCTCCGTCGGGAGCTTCCCCGTCGAAGCTGTGGCTGCCATGTGCAGCATCGCCCGCTACACCGAGCAACATGCCGACAGCACATCGTTGATATCCGATCTGGAGGCGTTGCGCGCTGCTGACAAACTGCCGCACGATGATCAGATTGCGCTAAGCGTCTATCGTGCTGCAGAAGCGCTGGCGCCCGACATCATCCTGGGCGTCACAACGAGCGGCAACAGCGTCCGGCGGCTGGCGCGCTTCGATCTCACCACATGGATTGTCGCTATTACGTGCCGCGAGGCGACCGCCCAGGCATTGGTCTTCTCGCGCGGCGTGCATCCGGTGCAAGCGCCGGAGTCTACGGGCCACTGGTCGAGGTACGCGGCGGATTGGCTGGAAGCGAATGAGGTGCATGCGCCGCTGGCGCTGTTGACAGAAAGCACAGACACGCGCCGGCCGCGCGACACAGCGCATATCGAGATCATTCACCTTGCGTGACGCAGCGCGTGCGCACGGAGATGCGTGTGCAGAAACACCTTGGGGATCGAGCGATGGCTCAAACTGACCTGACACCCACGGGGCAGACGCCCGCAATGCCCAATCCCAGGCCGCGCAACGCGCCGCCCTATTACCACGTCCTAACGAAGCCAACCGGCGCAATCTGCAACCTGGACTGCAAATACTGCTTCTTTCTGTCGAAGGAGGCGCTCTACCCGGGTAGCCCGTCGCGCATGACCGATGCGGTGCTGGAAGCATACGTCCGGCAGATCGTCGAAGGGCAGCTCACGCCACAGATCTCGCTCGCTTTCCAGGGCGGGGAGCCCACCCTCATGGGACTCGATTTTTTTCGGCGCGCCGTCCGGTACGCCCAGCGCTATGCACCCCCCGGCGCCCAGCTGGAGTACTCCCTCCAGACCAACGGCACCCTGCTGAACCCTGAGTGGTGCGACTTCTTCCATGAGTACAACTTCCTGATCGGTCTGTCGCTCGACGGGCCTTCCACCATGCACGATGCCTACCGCGTCGACAAAGGCGGTGGGCCGACCTTCGAAAAGGTGCTGCGGGCCGCCCGGCTGATGCAGGAGCGCCAGGTGGAGTTCAACATTCTTTGCACCGTTCATGCCATGAACGCACCGCACCCGTTGGCGGTCTACCGCTTCTTTCGCGATGAGGTGAAGACCCGGTTCATTCAATTCATCCCCATCGTGGAACGCGCGACCCCTGACACCTTGTCGGTCGCCAACGAGGGGTGGGGCGAGCGCCGCAGTGGCGGTCGCCCGCTCTACACCCAGGCGGGGGACCTGGTGACGGATCGCTCGGTCAGCGCGGCGCAATGGGGGCAGTTCCTCATCGCTATCTTCGACGAGTGGGTGCGCCGCGATGTGGGCACTGTCTTCGTGCAGATGTTCGACGCGGCGCTGGCGTCGTGGCTCGGTGCGCCGCCCGCCCTCTGCATCTTCGGGGAGACATGCGGCAACGCCCTTGCCCTGGAGCACAACGGCGATCTGTATTCGTGCGATCATTATGTCGAGCCCGACTTCCTGCTGGGCAACATCACCCGACACCACATGATCGAGCTCGTCGCATCGGACCAGCAGCGCAAGTTCGGCGCAGATAAGCGCGACGCGCTGCCGCGCTATTGTCGTGAGTGCGAGGTGCGCTTCGCCTGCCACGGCGAGTGCCCGCGCAATCGCTTCATCCAGACGCCGGACGGTGAGCCCGGCTTGAATTACCTGTGCGCCGGCTACATGGCCTTCTTCAAGCATGTCGATCGCCCCATGCGCATCATGGCGGAGCTGCTCAATCGCCAGCGCGCGCCTGCCGAGGTCATGCAGATCCTCGCCCTGGAGGAATTGAAGCGCAGCGAGGCCTTTGCCAGGGCCGGCCGCAACGATCCCTGCCCGTGTGGCAGCGGAAGGAAGTTCAAGCAGTGCCACGGACGAGCCGGCGGGTGACGATGCGTTTCCAGCCATGTCTCTGATCCTCTCAGGCGCCACGGTCTTGACGCCCGACATCCGGTTCGACGATGCGGCGGTTCTCATCGAGGACTCGCGCATCGCCTGGTGCGGCCCGCGCCGGCATCTCATCGCGCCGTCAGGCGCGACTGAGGTCGATGCCTCCGGCCTGTTGCTGGCGCCCGGCTTAATCGACTTGCAGCTCAACGGTGCGTTCGGCGACGACTTCACGGCCGATCCTCCATCTATCTGGCGAGCAGCGACGCTGCTGCCGCGTTATGGCGTGACCGGCTTTCTTCCCACCATCATCACCTCGCCGCTGCACAGGATCGCCTGGGCCCAGGACGCGCTGTGCTCGGGCCGGCCGGCGGGCTTCGCGGGCGCACAGCCGTTAGGCCTGCACCTCGAGGGCCCGTTTCTCAACCCAGACAAGAAGGGCGCACACAATCCCAGCTATCTGCGCGCAGCCGATGCAAGCCTCGCCGCGACCTGGTCGCCGGAGACCGGCGTCCGCCTCGTGACGCTCGCGCCCGAGCTGCCCGGCGCGCTGGAGATGATCCGCTGCCTCACGCGTCGCGGGATCGTGGTGAGCGCCGGCCATTCGATGGCGACCTACGAGCAGGCGCAGGCCGGTTTTGCGGCGGGCGCGCGCTATGGAACGCATCTGTTCAACGCGATGTCGCCCCTAGCGCATCGCGAGCCTGGGCTACCGGGTGCACTGCTGGCGACGCCCGGCCAGGTTGTAGGGCTGATTCCCGATGGCACGCATGTCCACCCGGGGCTGATCCGCGTCATTTGGGCGGTGAAGGGTCCCCGCGAGACGAGCATCGTGTCGGATGCCATGGCAGCGCTGGGGATGGCCCCAGGCACATACCAGCTCAACGACTCCCAGGTCATCGTATCGGAACGAGACGCCCGGCTGGCGGACGGCACCCTGGCGGGCAGCGTGCTGCCCATGGACCAGGCGCTGCGCAACCTGGTCGCCTACACCGGCTGCACGCTGTCCGACGCGCTGGCAACGGTCACCTCCACCCCGGCCGATCTGCTCGGGGTCGGCCATCTGCGCGGCCGCGTCCGGGCGGGCCTGAGCGCCGATCTGGTGCTGCTGGCGCCCGATCTGCACGTTGTGATGACCATTGCGGCAGGCCGGATCGTCTGGCGGGCGG
>CAYRFV010000027.1:7875-14262 GCA_964423545.1 uncultured Anaerolineales bacterium
ACCGCTGCCATCGCCCTCGCATGCCGGCGCCCGCCGGAACTCGTCCACATTCTCTATCTTCCGGAGGGCGCCGGGCGCATGGCGTTCGGTGGCGGAATCGTGCCGGAATGAGGAGCAGTCGATGCTCGAACGCAGCCACATCTACAAGGAGATTCACGAGCAGCCGCGGGTGCTCGCGGATCTGTTCGACGGCGAGCGCGCCAACATCGAGCGCCTCGTCGCCGACCTTCGTGGCCGCCACATCACGCACTGTGTGATCGCCGCGCGCGGCACGAGCGACAACGCCGGACGCTACGCCCAGTACCTGTTCGGGGCGGTCAATGGCCTGACGGTGGGACTGGCGACTCCCAGCTTGCACACCATCTACGGACGCCCGCCCCGCTACGACGACGCCTTAGTCATCGGCATCAGCCAGAGCGGCAGGAGCCCGGATATCATCTCCGTGGTTGCCGAGGCCAGGCGGCAAGGCGCCGTGACGCTCGCCATCAGCAATTCGCCGGGCTCTGACCTGGCCCTCGCCGCCGAGCACATGGTGAACCTGCGCGCCGGCCCCGAAAGAGCGGTGGCGGCAACCAAGACCTATACCGCCGAGCTGGCCGCGATCGCGCTGCTCAGCGCGGTTGCAGCGGAGGATCAGGAGATGCTGCACACCCTGGGCCGCATCCCGGCTCAGATCGAGCAGACACTCTGGCTCGCGCCTGAGATCGCACGCCACGCCGAGCGCTATCGCTACATGCGCGTCTGCGTCGTCATCGGCCGCGGCTACAACTACGCCACGGCCTTCGAGGCGGCGCTGAAAATCAAGGATCTGAACTACGTTGTGGCGGAGCCTTACAGCAGCGCTGACTTCCTGCACGGCCCGGTCGCCCTGATCGAGGAAGCCTTCCCGACGTTCGTCATCGCGCCCTCGGGCGTCATGCTGCCCGAGATGCAGGATTTCATCGGCACGCTGAAGACGCGCGGCGCGGAAATCATCGCGATCAGCGACGACAATGAGACTTTGGCGCTGGCGCGCACTGCGTTCCGGCTCCCCGTCACCGTGCCGGAGTGGGCTTCTCCGCTGCTGAGCATCGTGCCGGGACAGCTTTTCGCGATGGCATTGGCCCACGTGCGCGATCTCGACGTCGATCGGCCGCGCGGCCTGCACAAGGTCACCGAGACGCGCTGAGGGCATGAGATTGCGGCAAGTGTCGGCGTCCGCGAGCGCCTTCTTCGCACCGCCCGGCAGGGCATGGCTCGTCTCGGGCAGCCTGAATAGCCTACGACAGGTGGGCAACGTGCGGAATATCCCCTTCGCGCTCGGCCGGCTGGCGCGGATTCGCTGCGCCCAGAGAAGCTACACCGAGGCGAAAAGGCTGCTAATGTAAACCATTGCAGCGGTCGAGGTGGCGCATCGCAGCCACGCCATCCTGCTGTCGGCGGACGGTTGGCGGGTGGTCAAGATCGCTGAGTTGCTGCGCGTCGATCAGTCCACCGTGCGTCGCTGGCTAGACCGCTTTGAAGCCGCCGGTCTGGCGGGCTTGTCTAGCCAGTGGAGCGACGGTCGGCCGCCGGCTTGGGACGAGTCCTGCGAATGGCTGCTGGTCGAGACGGTGCGCCACGATCCGCGCTGGTGCGGGCGGGAGCAGGCGCTGTGGACATGCGCACGGTTGGCCGGCCACCTGGCCGAACAGACGGGCATCCGCCTGAGCACCGCACGCGTGCGGGTGCTGTTGCATCAGCATGGCATCCACCTGAAACAGCCCACCCCGGTGGTGCACAGCCGGGACCCGCAGGACGACCCAAAAGGGTGAAGGCGGAGGCGATCCGCAATAGCGACGAGCCGACGGTCGCGGTGCTGGATGTCGATCAGGCTGAACTGGCCCTCAACCCGACTCGAACCCGGGTCTGGGCGCCCGTGGGGGCGCCCTGGGAGGTCGAGACGCCCGGCAACAACCGCAAGCAGGGCATGTTCGGGGCCGTCAACAGCCGCAGTGGGCAGACGCACTTCCAGTTGAGCGGCCAGCAGCATCGCACCGGAACCGATGGGTGTGAAGGACTGGCCGGCATGCGCCTTGGCCAACGTCGCCATGTAGACGGTCGGCGCACACGCCCTATAGGAAGCGATTTTGAGCTGCTGGCCATCGACCAGCGCCTTCACAGCCGATAGGCATGCGCCAGGCGCCGGTGCAGTTTGCTGTGCCGCGCATCCTGAGCTATGATGCCGGCAATCGTGTTCTCAATACGGCGTAAGGCATGATGGACACCGGACCCAAATATCGTTTTGACCCTGTGGATCACAACTTCATGCGGATACGCGGCCGGCTCGCCCCGGGGGAGCGGCTGCTGGCGATGTTGGCGGCGCGCGAGTGGGTGGTCAGCGCGAAACGCGCCCGCCTGTGCCGGCAGCACCCGGATCTGTCGCCCCAAGAGATCAATCTGAAGGTGTTGGAGGAGATCGAGCGTGCCGAGCGCAGAGAGACCCGACCTCACCCTGTTTCTTGACATCGTGCATACGCTGGAACGAATCGGCGCGCCATACATGATCATCGGTGGCTTCGCGGCCACCCTGTACGGCATCACACGTACGACTTTCGATATCGATATCGTCGTTGATCTCAAGGAAGCGCATATCCAGGCTTTGGCTGCCGCCTATCCCCCACCTCGCTACTACGCCGATCCCGAGCAGATGCGCAGTTCGATCCGGATGGGCATTTCGTTCAATATCATTGACGGCAGGCGCGGCGAGAAAGCGGACCTGAGCCCCTTGACCAGGGATTCGCGTTATCGCCAGGCGTTTGGGAGGCGCATTCGTTACGAGATCACATGGCCCGGCGAAGCGTCGTTCATGGCGTGGTGCGCCCGGCCGGATGACGTGATCTATGGCAAGTTCCTGGCCTGGGATGAAGGCCGCTCGCGTAAGCACGAAACCGACATCTATGATATGCTCGTGTTCCAGTATCTTGAAGCCGACCCAATGCTGGCAGACACATTTGATGAGGCATACCTGGATGCCCAGGCCCAAGCGCTGGGACCCGAAGTGGAAGAGCTGTGGCAATCCATCAAACAAGCGGCGCAGGACGAAGCGCGTCGTGAAGACACTCAGAACGACGTGGTCTCCTGACGACATGCTGATGACCCCAACCTCGTCGCCAGCGCCGTATACCGTCGCCGCACTTTGTCGTTCCTTACCGCCACCGCGATCGCCTTCGGATCCCCCACCAGGACCACCAACTTCCGCACGCGGGTGATCGCCGTGTACCATAGATTGCGCTGCAACATGATGTGGTGGCAGGTCGAGACGCCCGGCAACAGCCGCAAGCAGGGCATGTTCGGGGCCGTCAACAGCCGCGGTGGGCAGACGCACTTCCAGGTGAGCGCCCATCAGCGCAGCCGCGACTTCCAGCAATTCGTCGATCGGCAGATCGTCCCCGCCTATCCGCAAGCGGATTTCATCTTCTTGATTGTCGATGGGGCCAGCATCTACACGTCCAAGAGCAGGCGGGCCTGGCTCACAGCACGCCCGCAGATTGTGCTCGTGCCGCTATTACATGAGTTGTATGGAGTGGCGGCGCTGGAGCAGATGCTCGGATGCATTGCACAGCGGAATCCCCCTCACCCATGATCTATGTCATGGACTTGCGCGCAGGCCCGTGCAATACTTCACGGTGGATGCGCCGCCAGGTCGCGGTCTCATCCTGAATGATTCGTGTGACCGATCCCACCACGAAGGGCGAGCGCAGCGAAATTCGGGCAAACCCCGCAATTGGCTCCGCCGGGAGCGACGTCTCAGCGCCAGCAGTCACATGGAGAACTATCGCGGGCGTCCTGTGTGACGCCCGCGCCATACTCGCGCGGCCGAGCAAGGGTCTGAGCCTCGGCAAGCGGGCCGCCTGGAGGAAAGCATATGCCTTTGGATTTCGTCAAACCGACCCCGCCCACCGATGACAAGCGGTGGAAGGTCGTGCAGGCGACGATGCGGCGCAACGGCAACCGCCACGATGCGCTTATCGAGACGCTGCACACGGTGCAGGAGTCGTTCGGCTACCTGGACGACGACAGCCTGCGCTATGTGGCGGCCGCGCTGCGGGTGCCGCTCAGCCGGGCCTACGGCGTCGCCACCTTCTATCACTTCTTCCGCATGAAGCCGGCGGGCAAGCATACGTGCGTGGTCTGCACCGGCACGGCGTGCTACATCAAAGGGGCCAATCAGATCCTCGCTTCCATTCATCAGGCCCACGGCATCAAGCCTGGCGAGACGACCGAAGACGGTCAGATTTCGGTGCTGACGGCGCGCTGCCTGGGAGCATGCGGGCTGGCAGCCGCCGTCGTTTACGACGGCGAAGTGGCGGGCAAGCAGGAAGCCGCCGACTCCCTCCAACGCCTGCAGAAGTGGGTGAGGCCATGACCCCTGAAGAACTTCTCGAACTGGCTACCAAAGAGCGTGAACGCCAGTCAGCTTTCAAGCACAGCATACGCGTCTGCGTAGCGGCGGGTTGTCTCTCCACCGGAAGCGACAAAGTGAAAGAGGCGTTGCAGCGCGAAGTGGAGACACGCGGGCTGAAGGAGGTGTGCCAGGTCAAAGGGGTCGGCTGCCTCGGCTTGTGCAGCGTCGGTCCGCTGATCTCCGTCGATGCGGATTACTGCCGGAACGTCTCCCCCGAGGACGCGGCCGATATCGTGGAGCGCCTGGGGGACCAACCGGTGGATCGACTGCGACTGCCGTCCGATATGCCGTTCTTCGCCCGCCAACAGAAGATCGTCCTGGAGAACTCCGGGGTGATCGACCCGGAGAAGCTCGATGACTACGTGGCCGCGGACGGCTACCGGGCGCTGCTCTACGCCCTCACCGAGATGACGCCCAACGAGGTCATCAACGAGCTGACCAAGAGCGGGCTGCGGGGCCGCGGCGGGGGCGGCTATCCTACCGGGCTCAAATGGAGCACCGTGGCCAAGGCGGATGGCGGCCAGAAATACGTCATCTGCAACGCGGACGAAGGAGATCCCGGCGCATTCATGGACCGCAGCGTGCTGGAGAGCGATCCGCATCGTGTGCTGGAAGGGATGGCGATCGCCGGCTTTGCGGTCGGCGCCGACCGGGGCTACATCTACGTGCGAGCGGAGTACCCGCTGGCGATCCAACGCCTGCGCGCAGCCATTCGCCAGGCGGAGCGAGCCGGGCTGCTGGGCAATGAGATCGCGGGCACTACCTTCAACTTCAGCGTCACCGTCCGTCTTGGCGCAGGCGCGTTCGTCTGCGGCGAGGAGACCGCTTTGATGGCCTCCATCGAGGGACGCCGCGGACAGCCGCGACCCCGCCCCCCCTACCCTGCCGAGTCGGGCCTCTACGGTCAGCCGACCTTGATCAACAATGTGGAGACCTTTGCCAACGTGGCCCCGATCATCCGCAAGGGCGGCGCATGGTTCGCAGGCATCGGAACTGAGAAGAGCAAGGGCACAAAGGTCTTCGCGCTGGCAGGAGACATCCAGAACACCGGCCTGGTCGAGGTGCCGATGGGCGTGACGCTGCGCGACATGGTGTACGCCATCGGCGGCGGCGTGCCCCAGGGCGCCTTCAAAGCAGTGCAGACGGGCGGTCCGTCGGGCGGCTGCATCCCGGCCGACTATCTTGACCAGCCCGTGGACTACGAGTCGCTGAGCAAGCTCGGCTCGATCATGGGCTCCGGCGGCATGATCGTCATGGCCGACACTGCCTGCATGGTCGATGTGGCGAGATACTTCATGGAGTTTTGCATGTCGGAGTCGTGCGGCAAGTGCATCCCCTGCCGCGTCGGCACGGCGCAGATGTACGGGCTTCTCGGCCTGGTCACCGAAGGACGTGCAACGGCCGCCGATCTGCTCTTGTTGGAGGAGATCAGCGACATGGTGCGCCACACAAGCCTGTGCGGCCTGGGCCAGTCGGCGCCCAACCCGGTGCTTTCGACCTTGCGCTACTTCCGCCACGAGTACGAGGCCCATATCGAGCAGCACACCTGCCCTGCGCACAAATGCGTGATGGCAACCGGCGCTGAGAAAGAGGTGGCGTGATGGCGGCTCAAAACACCAGGGTCGTGACGCTCACGATTGACGGGAAGGATGTCAGTGCGCAGCTCGGGCAGACGATCATCCAGGTCGGCCGCGAGCATGGCATCTACATTCCCTACATGTGCAACGTCGAGGGGCTTTCGAACATCGGCGCGTGCCGGCTGTGCCTGGTGGAAGTGCAGGGCCAGCGCCGGCTCTTGCCGGCGTGCGCCACTGAAGTCGCGGAAGGCATGGTTGTGGTCACCGACAGCGAACGGCTGCGCAACTACCGCAAGATGATCATCGAGATGCTGTTTGCCGAGCGCAACCACATCTGCGCCGTGTGTGTGATGAACGGCAACTGTGAACTCCAATGGCAGGCCG
>CAYRFV010000027.1:14272-22216 GCA_964423545.1 uncultured Anaerolineales bacterium
TGCGCCGTGTGCGTGTCAAACGGCCACTGCGAGCTGCAGCGCGTGGCGCAGAAGCTCGGCGTCACCCATGTCCGCATGCCCTATCTGCATCCGAAGCTGCCCTTCGATGCCTCCCATGACCGCTTCGTGCTCGACCACGACCGCTGCCTCCTCTGCCAGCGCTGTGTGCGCGTGTGCGATGAGATCGAGGGCGCCCACACATGGGACGTCCGCGGCCGCGGCGTGGATTCGCGCGTGATCATCGATCTCGACCAGCCGTGGGGCACCTCCGAGTCATGTACGAGCTGTGGCAAGTGCGTCAACGTCTGCCCGACGGGCGCGCTGGCGGAGAAGGGCCGCGCCACCGCCGAGATGACGAAGAAGCGGCACTTCCTGCCGTACCTGACGATCATGCGCGAGGAGGATTGGGCATGAAACCGCGTGTCGCGACGATCTGGCTGGAGGGCTGCTCCGGCTGTCACATGAGTTTCCTGGACATGGATGAACGCCTGATCGAGCTGGCTGGCAAGATGGAGCTGGTGTTCAGCCCAATTGCAGACATCAAAGAATTCCCTGAGAACGTGGACGTGACCCTCGTCGAAGGGGCGATCAACACCGAAGAGGATCTGGCCAAACTGCGCAAGGTGCGCAGCCGGACCAAGATCCTGGTGTCGTTCGGCGACTGCGCCGTGACGGCGAATGTGCCCTCGATGCGCAACGAGTTCAAGCTCAAGGACGTGCTGGAGCGCGCTTATGTCGAGCACGCCGATCTGAACGCGGGCACGCCCGACTTCGGTGAGCGCGGGGTGCCAGCGCTGCTGCCACGCGCGCGGCCCGTGCATGAGTTCGTGCCGGTCGACATCTTCGTGCCGGGCTGCCCGCCGCCCCCCGATGCCATCTATTTCGTGGTCAGCGAGCTGCTGGCCGGCAGGATGCCCGATCCGGGCGCCCTTACACGGTTCGGCAGATAGGAGCACCCGATGGGAACACGCACCATTGAGATCAATCCCGTGACCCGCATCGAGGGCCACGGCAAAGTGACGATCTTCCTGGATGAGCAGGGCCAGGTCAGCGACGCGCATTTCCAGGTGACCGACTTTCGCGGCTTCGAGAAATTGGCGGAGGGCCGGCCATTCTACGAGATGCCGGCCATCACCGCACGTTCGTGCGGCATCTGCCCGGTCAGCCACCTGATGGCCTCGGCCAAGGCGTGCGATCAGATCATGGCGGTGCGCATCCCGGAGACCGCAGTCAAGCTGCGCCGCCTGATGAACCTGGCGCAGATCGTCCAGTCGCATGCGTTGAGCTACTTCCATCTGTCCTCCCCCGATCTGCTGCTGGGCATGGACTCCGACCCTGCGCAGCGCAACATCTTCGGGTTGATGCAGAAGTACCCCGACCTGGCCCGCGACGGCATCCGGCTGCGCAAGTACGGGCAGTCGATCATCGAATGGCTGGGAGGTAAGCGCGTGCACCCGACCTGGGTGGTGCCGGGCGGCGTCAGCGCGCCGCTGGCCCCGGAGGTGCGCGATCGCGTCGCCACTGGCTGGCTGGAAGCGATGACCATCGCCCAGCGGGCGCTCGATTGGTTCAAGCATAACCTGGGCCGATACAGCGACGAGGCCCGCACCTTCGGCAACTTCCCGAGCCTGTTCATGGGGCTGGTGGGGCACAATACCGGCGAACTGGAGCACTACCACGGCCGGCTGCGCTTCACCGACGCCAACGGCGCCGTGATCGCCGACGAGGTAGATCCGACGCGCTATATGGACTACATCGGCGAGGCAGTGGAGCCGTTCTCGTATCTCAAATCGCCATACTACAAGCCGCTGGGCTACCCCGGCGGCATCTACCGGGTCGGACCGCTGGCCCGGCTGAACATCATCGACCGGTGTGGCACGCCCAGAGCCGATCAGGAGTGGGCGGAGTTCCGCTCCATCGACCGCCGCGCCGTGCTGAGTTCCTTTTACTACCACTATGCGCGCCTGATCGAGATCGTCTACGGGCTGGAGCGCATCCTGGAGCTGGTCAACGATCCGCACATCCTCGATAAGCAGGTGCGAGCCACGGCCGGGGTGAACAGCCTGGAAGGGATCGGCATCAGCGAGGCCCCGCGCGGCACGCTGTTCCACCACTACAAGGTGGATGAGAACGGCCTGATCCGCGACGTCAACATGATCATCGCCACCGGCAACAATAACCTGGCGCTGAATCGCAGCGTGCTCCAGGTAGCCAAGCACTTCGTGCGCAGCGAGCGGCTGACCGAAGGGATGCTCAACCGCGTCGAGGCGGTCGTACGCGCCTATGATCCGTGTCTGAGCTGCTCGACGCACGCGTTCGGCGAGATGCCGCTTCAGGTGACGTTGGTTGGACCGGGCGGAGCGCTGCTGGACGAAGTGCGCCGCGACTGATCCCGTGTAGGGGCGGGGTGACCCCGCCCCTACACGCCCTGCCACTTCCCATGCCTCACACCCTCATCATCGGCTACGGCAACCCGCTGCGCAGCGACGACGGCATCGGCCCGCGCGCTGCGGAACTACTGGCGGATGAGGCGCTTGCCCCCTCGGTGGATGTACTGATCTGTCACCAGCTCACCCTCGAGCTGGCGGAGCTCATCGCCCAGGCCGATCGGCTGATTCTGATCGACGCCACTGCCGTCGGCGAGCCGGGCGCGGTGCAGCAGCAAACCCTCGCGCCGGCCATTCCGGCCGGCGCAACCCTCACCCACCATATCGATGCACAGGGGCTGCTGGCCGCTGCGCAGATGCTCTTCGGCCGCGCGCCCGAGACGGTGCTGTTCACAGCCAGCGGCAGCTGCTTTGACGCCGGGGAAACGCTGTCGCCAGCGGTCACGGCCGCACTGCCCGATCTGTTGGCGCGCATCCGAGAAGCCGTGCTATCATAGACCCCGCATCTTCGGCTCCTCCGATCGTCCCGTCCTGCGGTCGTCCCGTCCTGGGAGCCGCAGACAGAAAGGACCTCCCGCTCATGCTGGAGAGCTTCGACTATGTGCTGATTGCGCTGGCCGCGCTGGCGGCCGGGCTCGTGAATGCGCTTGCGGGCGGCGGCACACTGATCTCGTTTCCCATGCTCGTCTTCGCCGGCCTGCCGCCGGTGGCGGCCAACGTGACGAACACGGTGGCGCTGTGCCCGGGATATCTCGGCGCCACGCTGGCGCAGTCCAACGACCTGCGCGGGCAGACGCGCCGGCTGAGGTGGGCCGTGCCCGCCGGAGTGATCGGTGGCCTGGCGGGCGCCCTCCTGCTGCTCAACACCGGCGAGCGGCTGTTCCAGCAGCTGGTGCCCTACCTCATCCTCCTGGCATCGGGGCTGTTGGCCGTGCAGGACCCGGTGCGGCGGTGGCTCCAGCGCCGCGCGGCGCGAGCAACCTCGCGACCTTTGCCCGAGTGGGCGGCAAGCCTGCCGGTAGGCGTAGCGGCCGTGTACGGCGGCTATTTCGGAGCCGGGCTGAGCGTCATCGTCCTGGCAGTGCTCGGACTGACGCTGGAGGACACCCTGACCCGGCTGAATGCGCTCAAGCAGGCGGTCGCCTTCAGCACCAACATCGCCGCGGCGCTGCTATTCGTCTTCTCCGGCCAGGTGGTCTGGTCGGCGGCGTTGGTGATGATGGTCGCCGCGCTGCTCGGCGGCGCGCTGGGGGGACGGCTGGCTGGTCGGGTCAAGCCGGCGACGCTGCGGGGGATTGTCGTCGCGATCGGCGTGATGGTGGCGGTGGCATATCTGATCCGATAGAGCTGGCAGTCACGGGTTGGCCGCGGATCAGCGCTGTATTCAGCTCCTCATCACGACGCAGCCGCGCCAGTGGCCACCAGAGCATGCGCCGCCCCAGCCGCACGGTTGATGTCGTCCAGACGATACACCTGCCCCGATGTGGGATCACGCAGACCATTTGGGTCGCGCGTGCGAATGGAGTGCCCTGGATCGAGATCGCTGCCCCGCGTCGCGTCGCCGCGCCCCCATGAGCCGTCCTTACCGTCTCCCGACACTTTCACGCGATGCCCTCGACCGCAGAACCGGCGGCTGTGGCGGCGCTGTTGCGTTCCTGTTGCACTTTGGTAACGGCGATAAGCTACCCTAGAGTTGAAGCGCAGAGCGCGCCCCATGAACACGAGGAGGAAGACCATGTCCCCACTGTTTCGGAGTCGGCTGTCCAGATGCACTTTGGTGTGCGGTATCGTCCTGAGCATGTGCCTCGCCGCGGCGCCTGGCGTCCATGCCAATGTCCGCTTACCGAGTGGAGACATGCCGCTGTACGCGCAACTTGCTTGCCCGGACTGCGTCCAGCACAATGAGGAGTGGGCTGTCATCCCGTTCTTCCGACCGCCCGCGTGCGTTCCGCCGGACTTCAACCTGCTCAACTACTTTGACTCGGCAGCCTTCGCCTGCACCCCACCTACGACCGAGGGGTTCGAGATCTGGAAGCATGGGCCGGGCATCGATCCTGTGCCCCTGGTCTGGCAGCTGAAGGGCTTGGGCGCCGTGCCGGTGTACTTCGTCCGTTGGCCCGAGTTGCAGACGGCGATGGCGGATGGCGAGCTGAAGATCGGCGAGTTGGAGGGCCTTCCCTCACTCCTCCGCGGCGTTGTCGATTCCTACAAGCAGACGGCGCGCAATGAGGGCATGTTGTCTATCGTGGTTCTCCAGATGATTGCCCGCGGCGTGCTGGAAGATGGTCGGACCTTCGACGTGGAGAGCGTCTCGCATGGGCCTGACTTGAGGCAGAATACGCGGATCAGCTTTCGATAGCACCGGATTGGACAAGGCGCTTGGGCGCGGGGCGCCACGGCGAGATCGGTTATACGTTCGTCGTGCTTCTGTCAGATCCGGCCTGGCACCAGCCACCCGGTCGGAACATGGGACAGTTCGTCATGGCTGGCACATTGCAGCGCGATGCCGGCAGAGATACCTGGAGCGGCCCATTCAAGACCACGGTCTCCGATGCCAGCGGGCAGGTATTCTTCAACGAGACCGGCACGCTCGAGCTGACGCAGCGCATTGTGGTCGAGCCGCTGAACTGATCGCCGTGGACGACGGCCGAGCCTCCGCAGACCTGTCAGGTCTTCGAGACTGACAGGTCTGCGGAGGCGCTCACCGCCCTGCCACCAGCGCATCCATCACGGACATCCCTCGCCCCTCCTGCCAGGCGCGCTCCAGCGCGGCCGGGGCTAACCGCTGGCGCAGCGCGGCCTGATTCCGTTCGTTGAAGCGGATGAGGGTGGGCTCGTGGGCGCGCAGACCGAACCGCTGCGCCAGTCCTTCGGCCACGCCGAACAGCCGCGCCGCTCGCGGCAGGTCTTGTAGATGCATGGCGACGCCTGCCAGGCCGTTCAGGCAGTCCGGCAGCTCAGAGCGGAAGCCGATGGCGAGCGATTGCTCGGCGGCCTGCGCGAAGAGATCCCTGGCCCGGCGGGCCTCCTGCTTCTCCAACGCGATGTAGCCCAGGGCCACGAGGGTTTCGATGCTGCCGAAACGGAATCCGTCCTGCACATATCCCGTCAGGGCGGCCTGCAGCGCCGCCTCCGCCCGATCGTATTCGCCCAACAGGAGCAGGCTCAGACCAATGCCATCGCTTAGGGCGACCCAAGCCCGATTCCCGATCTCGGATGCCTTCGCCAGCCCCTCGGCAAACGTCGCAGCCGCGCCGCGGTAGTCCCCTTGCACGATGCGCACATAGCCTGCCAGATAGAACGACATGAACTGAGCGCTTGGATCGTTCAGTGCGCTCGCCAACGCCAGATGCTCGTCGCTCAACGCCTGGCCGCGCATCGCGTCTTCCAGCAGCACGGCCTGGATCGTCGCCGCAAACAGCGCCGACAGCCGCATGGGGGAGGGAGCCAGAGCATCCGTCAACCTGAGCAGCGCATCCAGCCAATAGCGCCACTCGGCGCTCCAGCTCGACCAGAAGAACACATGCTCCGCGATCCGCAATCCCGGGCTGGCCTCCCCTGTGTCGAGTGACCAACGCATGGCCGCGCGCAGGTTCGCCAGCTCCGCCTCCAGTTGGTAGAGCTCCGGGGAGTAACGCCCTTTCCAATCGGCATAGTACGTTGCGTGCTTGCGGCCGATGGCCTCGCTTTCTCCGCTCTCGGCAAGCCGTTCCAGCGCGAACTCGCGGATCGTGTCGTACATGTGGAAGCGCGAGTCATGCCGAGGCCCGTCGTTTGGGCCGAAGCAATCTCCGGCGTCGGGCAAGATTGCGTCGCCGCGCGCTTCGATTCCGTCAACCGAACGGCGGCTGACTCCGCTCGGAGTGATCCTCGCAATGACACTCGCCGGCCGACCGACATGAACCACTGATGCGTAGAGCAGCCCCTTGTCCAGCAGCGCCTCGATCCCGGCCCGCACATCCAGGTCCGCCGCGGCGCAGACGGCTTCGGCTGCCTCCAGCGTACACCCGCCGGCAAAGACCGCCAGCCGGCGAAACAGCACCTGCTCACCCGGGCTGAGCAGGGCGTAGCTCCACGCGATCGAGGCGCGCAAGGTGCGTTGGCGCGGGGGCAGGTCGGCCGGGCCGGCGGTGAGCAGCGCCAGCCGGCTGGCGAGCCGGGCCAGGAGCGCCTGCGGCGTGAACGCCCCGACGTGCGCGGCGGCCAGCTCGATCGCCAGCGGCAAGCCGTCCAGCCGTTCGCAGACTTCAGCCACGGTCGCGGCATTCTCCGCGGTGAGGCTGAAGTCGGGCCGGATGCCGCGCGCCCGATCCACGAAGAGGGCCACGGCCGGTGCGCTGGCCAGCCTATCCGGCGCGGCGGGGACTGTCGGCAGCGGCGCCACGAGAAAACGGTGCTCCCCGCGCACGTGCAACGGCGAGCGACTGGTGGCCAGGATGCGTAACCGGGGACAGGCCGCCAGCAGATCGGCCAGCAACGGCCCCACGGCAATGCAGGTCTCGCAGTTGTCCAGCACCAGCAGCAGCTCCACACCGCGCAGCCGGCCGGCCAGTTGCGCCAGCGGCTCGGCCGGCCCGGCGAGCGCGAAGCGCAGCGCGCCCGCGATGGCCGAGACGACGAGCTCAGGCGTTTCGGCCGCCCCAAGTGAAACCCAACATGCGCCGTCCCGGAAGCCGCACGCCTCGCGCGCCGCGGTCTCGAGCGCCAGCCGCGTCTTGCCCACACCCCCCGGCCCAAGGAGGGTCAGCATCCGCACGTCGGCGGAACCCAGATGCTCAGCGATCTGCGCCATCTCGTCCTGACGACCCACGAAGGAGGTGAGCTGCGCCCGGCCCGGCCAGTTATGCAGGGGCGCCAAGTCGGGTGGCGCGTCTGCACCGGCCTGGATGCGATGGTGCAGCGCTGCTGTTTCGGCTTCCGGCGGTGCATCCAGCTCGGTTGCGAGCGTCTGGCGCAGCGTCTTGTAGTGCGCCAGCGCGGCGGTGCGCTGACCGCTCCAGCTCAACGCCCTCATGAGCTGCCGGTGCGCGTCCTCGGCCAGCGGATCGAGGCTGATCTGCTGTCGCGCGACGCGTTCCATCTGTTCGTAGTCGCCGCGCAGGGCATCGTGTTCGGCCAACGCCTGCAGCGCCGCGTGCGCCAGCCGCGCCAGCTGCTCGCGCCGGACCAGCGCCCACTCCTCGAAAGGCACGCTGTCCTTGAGGAAGAAGCTGGCCAGGAAATGACCCCGATAGAACGCCATCGCGTGCTCCAGGCGCTCGATGCATGCCCGGCAGGCTGCGCGGCGGCGATGGAGATGCCGTTCGCAGCGGACGATCGCAGCCTCGAATTCGGCCACGTCCACGGCGCAATCGGCGGCCGGATTGAGCTGCAACGTCTGGGGAGTGATCAGAAGGGGTGGTGGATCCTCTGCGCCGAGAACCTGGCTCAACTGGTGGAGCGCCTGGCGCAGGCTATGCCGCGCGGCCGCGTCCGGCTGCTCGGGCCAGAGCAGCCCGGCAAGGAACTCCCGACGCTGGGGGCGATCGGACTCCGCAGCCAGGTACGCCAGCAGCGC
>CAYRFV010000027.1:22226-27250 GCA_964423545.1 uncultured Anaerolineales bacterium
GTCTTGGCCCGCCAAGGCGTCGAAACAGGCGCGCCATCGAGCGTAATCTGCAAGGGACCGAGCAAAGAGATCGCCAATCTGGACATGCGGCAATCCGTTCGTGCCAGGTACTCGATGGACGGGATCATAGCGCAGGTGACGTTCACTGTCAACCGGTTCTGTGACGATCTCTTGACGCCGCCCCGTTACACTCATGCGCGAAAGGAGCGATCCTATGAACAGCAAACACTCGTCGATGAAGTCGGGGCGAACGGCCATGGTCATCGCCATCGTACTGGCCGCCTGGGCGGTGTTGGGCGGATGCATACCCGCCCCTGCCGCCGATCAGAACAAAGCTGTCATCCGCCGCCAGCTTGAAGCGTTTGGGCCGGGGAAGCTTGCCGTGTTGGAGCAGCTTGCGGATGAACTGTACTCCGCGGAATACGTCGTCCACGATCCTGGCTCCCCCGGACTTCCACCAGGGCCGGAGGGCGTCAAGGTGTTTGTGCGTGGGTTCATGGCCGCCTTTCCCGATGCGCGCATCACTGTGGAGGACCAGATTGCAGACGGGGATAAGGTGGCGACCCGTTTCACGATGCGCGGCACGGATGCATCGAGCGGCAAGCCTGTGACCATGCAGGTCATGTGCCTGAGTCGTTTTGTCGGCGGCAAGATCGCGGAGGAGTGGCAGCTCGGGGTCCCTGTCGCGGCGCAACCGTAACTTCGCTGTACTGCACAGGAAAGGTCGGGATGCGCCGCGACGCATCCCGACCTTTCCTGTCAAACGAGCGTTATTCAGTCTTCGCGAAGCGAGCCAACGAGCATGTTCTCAGGGCAGTCCAACTATGCTTCCTACCTGCTCCGCCTGGTGAAGGCCGACCGGGATGGTCATGCGTGGCGGGCCTCACTGGAGAGCACGGCCGATGGGGAAAGACTGGAGTTCGGCAGCGTGGCGGCGCTCACGGCTTTTCTGCAAGAGCGGTACGGTCAGACCGACGAAGTCGCTTCGCCCGCACATGCCGCAGACCTGCCCGCTCCCCCCTGCTCGATGCCTTGCCCTAAGGCCTGACATTCATTCATATACGGCTCATGATCGCCTCACAATCCGGCTCTGGTGCTGCTATCTCGCGCCTGCTGTTCGCGCGGTCCGCATCTCGCCCTCACCTCAGATCGCGGTGATATCGGTGTCGCTCGCCTCTTCCCACGGCATGAAGTGCGCCAGCAGGCTCCAGCCCCAGAACGGATCGAGGCCGCAGCCGGCGCCGCTTTCGGCGTCGTAGTATTCCCGGTTGCCGGCGACCTGCACCAGTCGGTGGGTGGCGTGGGCGACCAGCGAGGCCAGCTCGCGATAGCCATAGCGCCGCAGACCCCAGTAGATCATGTAGTTCATCGGCGCCCACGCCTTGGCGCGCCAATCGCATCCCAGATCGGTCGGGTGACGATCCCGGCTATACCAGCGCTCGCTGCGCGCCATCGCCGGGACAGGAAAGGGTGACCAGAACTCCGCCGCGTTGAACAGATGCTCGGTGACCATGCGCCGCGCCTGTTCCGGCGTCGCCACCCCCGCCCACAGCGCCGCGAAGCTCGCGACCGTTTTCACCCGGATTTGCTCCCCCACACCCGCGTTGAGGGCCGAAGCCCAGCCGGCGTGCCGGCTCATCGGGTGCTGTCCGGCCCGCGCGTTGCGATCGTAGAAGAAGCCATCCGTCTCGTCCCAGTTCAGGGCGCGGATGCGTTCAGCGCGCACGTCGGCCTTGGCGCGGTAGTCCGCTGCGATCGCGTCGTGACCGGCCCACGATGCCACCGTCGCAAACGCGCGGCACTCCCGCACCAGGTAGCAGTTCAGATCGACCCCCTCGCAGAAGCGGTCGAGCCAGAAGCCGGCGCGCTCGTGTTGGTTATCCATGCCGGTGTGCGGCGCGCTCATCCACTCGCTCAACCCGTTCCAATCGCCGTCCATCTCCTCCAGCCAATAGTCCAGGTAACGCTTCAGGCGGGAGAAGTGGGGCTTGGCCAGGATCCAGTCGCGCTCGCCCGTGGCTTTCTCGACCAGCACCGCCATCTGCGCCAGAAACGGCTTCACGTGCTCCGGGTCATGGTGCTCGTTGCTGGGCGCCGAGCGCGAGATCAGCCCCGACTCGCGCTGGTGGTCGAGGAAGATGGTCACACCGTTCTTGATGTAGTCCACCGGCCAGCCCATGTAGATCTGGACGATCGCTTCAAAGTACTGATCCCAGTCGTACAGGGTCTTGTAGCTGTAGCCGGTGAAATAGCTGCGACCGGTGTCTGGCTCGACCAGGATGCCGCGCTGCATGAGCGCGTCGACGCCAGCCAGGCGCGAGCGCAACGCAGCCAGATGGATGTCGTCAGCGAATCGATTCCTCATCACGGGCGCTTGATCGGCAGGTAGATGTAGAGGGCGGAGTCTCCGCCGCTGAAATGCTCGTCGTAGAACTCGAACTCGGGGCCATCTGCCCGCTCCGTGCCCGACTGTTCCAACCATCCGTAGGCGGCCATGAAGCCCTCCCTGACCGTTGGCAGCGTACACGGGAAGACCGCGTAGGTGCGCGCCGGCACGTCCCAACGCACCATGCCTGCCGGAAGCGCCGTCACCCGTTCGACGCCGTAGCCTGCCAGGTAGTCGAACTCACCGCTCTGGGACTCATAGTGATCCAGGACGCCGTACGCGAGCGGCGGCGTCACCTGGTGCAGGATTTCGTGGGCCCTGGGCAGCAATTTCTGCTCCCACACCATGGGGACCTCGCCATGTTCATTCTTGCCGCGATACAGCACGCCGACGACGGTAAACGCAGGACGAGACACGATCTGGGGTTCCACTTTGCGTCTCCTTGGCGATTGGGGCGCACCGGGCAGGCACAGGGCCTGCCCCTACAACCGGCGCACCGGGCAGGCACAGGGCCTGCCCCTACAACCGGCGCCACCGGGCAGAAATAGGACGCGCCGCCGAGATACTGGATCTTCTCGATCGGCGCGCCGCACTCGGGGCACGGTTTGCCGATGGTTTCGCTGCTGAGGACCCGCCGATAGGCGCCCGGCTGGCCGTAGAGATCAAGCTCGCTGTCGCGCCCGCCGAGTGCAACCATCTGGCGCAGCGTCTCGCGGATCGCGGCATACAAGGCGCGGCGCTGATCCGCGCCCAAGTCGAGCGCGCGGCGTCGGGGGTGAATCCTCGCGCGGAAGAGAATGTCCTGGAGGCAGCCGTTGCCCACGCCCCAGACCCCGGGCTTGCTGACCATGAAGAACTTGACGCTGCTGGCGTCGTTCTCCTTCAACTCGCTGAAACGTCCATCGAAGAACTCGAAGGTGAAGGCATCGCTCAGCGGAGAGATCCCCGGCTTGCCGACCCACGGATGATCGGCCACTTCCGACTGATGAAACAACATCGCCGATCCCCAGCCCTGCACCGTGACCGTCAGGAATCCACCGTCTGTGAAGCCGAGCAGAAGCTGGTGCTTCTTCGGCAGCGTCTTCTCGTCCCGGTGCAGTGCGATCCGCTCGCCGCCGCCGCTTTGAAGACGCAGCAGGGCTTCTCCCCCCAGGCTGATCGCGTCGCGCGTCGTACTAATCCGACAGCGCCATGATAGCACAAATGTTCGCCTCAGTCAAGAAGTTTGCCCAAGCTTACGCGACATCTGTCGCCAGACCGCTGCCAGGCCGGTCCCGACCAGTGCGACGAAGCTGCCGCCCACGCACAGCCATTTCAGCAGGGTGAAAAGCGGCGCGGCGAAGTCGATCACCGGCGTGGTGAGGGGGAAGCGCGCCATGACGATCACCGCAGCGAAGTTCTCCAGGAAATCGAGCAGGATCGCCAGGATCGGGAGGAGGTTCAGCAGTCGCCATCGACTGCCCGGCCGGAACGCCCTGCCGGCCAGCCAACTGATCGACGCGACCAAAAAGAACGTATAGACCAGGGGCCAGACCACGTCGAAGGTGAGCCTGGCCTCGATATAGGCCTGGCGGCCTGCCGGGCCGAACGCTTCGGCCATGGAGTAGAGGTCGGCGGCCGAGTAGACGAGGGAGGTGTCGGGCTGGGCGGCGCCGCCGGTGCGAGCCCGAGACTCGGCTGCTTGACCGGGCAAGACGAAGGCGCTGAAGAGCAAGAAAACTGCAGTGGCAGCCAACACCACCCAACCCCTCGAAAGGGAGATCAGGCGTCGAGAGATGCGAACAGCCATGCACACCTCCGGTCGATTCAGGAACCTCAACGGCCCAGGAGGCGTTCGATCTCCTGCATCTGGCCGGGGGCCAACGGGCCAAGTCGCAGCGCAGCCGCATTCTCTTCCACCTGGGCAACCGTCTTGAATCCGGGGATGGGCACTGTCTTGCCACTGCGCGCCCAGAGCCAGCCGAGCGCGGCCTGGGCGAGCGTGCGGCCGTCCTGCGTCAAGACGCTGCGCAGCCCTTCGAGCTTCGCCAGCCGCTCGGCCTGCGCGCCCGTCCGGAAATCCCACCCGAAGCGTACATCGTTCTCGGGGATCGTCGAGTCTGCGCTGAATTTGCCGGTCAGCAGCCCCATCGCCAACGGGCCGCGATTCAGGCTGGCGAGATTCGCCGTCTCGCAGACTGCCAACGTCTCGGGGTTGCCATCGAAGAGGTTCAGCCGCTGCTGGATCGCGGCGCAGTGCGGGCCCTCAGCGAACAGCCGAGCGCGAGCAGGATCATCGGTGCTCCAACCATAGGCGCGAATCTTGCCCTCGCGCACCAATGCCTCCAAAGTCTCGCGGACTTCGAGCGCCCGCTCCAGGTCGTAATCGCCGATGTGAAACTGATACAGGTCGATGCGGTCCGTTCTGAGCCGGCGCAGGCTGGCTTCGCACGCGCTCCGGATGGTGGCGGGGCTGGCGTCTCGGCCGGTTGCCTGGCGCGTGGCTTCGTCGAAGCGCTGCCCAAACTTGGTTGCGATCACCACCCGATCGCGCTGCCCCGCCAACGCCTCGCCCAAGACCCGCTCGCTGTGGCCTGCACCGTAGATGTCTGCGGTGTCGAACAACGTGACGCCGAGGTCGAGAGCCCGGTGGATCGCC
>CAYRFV010000027.1:27260-31353 GCA_964423545.1 uncultured Anaerolineales bacterium
TTCCCGTCGCGCCAGGCCGGCCCTCCGATCGCCCAACACCCCATGCCAAGACCGCTGACCTCAATCCCTGATCGACCCAACACCCTTCGAGTGAACGCGCTCACGATTCCTCCTGCGAAATCAGATGGGGAATTCCTCGGCCAGGCGCACCGGCCGCGCCTCGGCGATCGAACGGCGGAACCCGGCCTCAACCTGCAGCTCCATCAGGCCGGCTGCGCCGGGCACGGGCGGCGGATCGCCCTGTCGCACTGCGCTCAGGTACGCGGCAATCGACTTCCGGAACGATGCCGCGTACTGGTCCCAGCGCGAGCGATGTCGCGCAAGGCCGTAGCGCTCGTGCTCCTGCTTGCGGCTGTCCATGACTTCCAGATCGCCATCCAGATCCTGCATACGCACCCGGCCGCGCTCGAAGTTGAACGCCAGCTCGAACAGCGGATACTCCCAGGCCAGCGCTGCGGTGCCGAGCAGCGTGCCGGACGCGCCTGCCTCCGTGCGGAAAGTGGCGGCAAGATCCGGCGCGGTCAGCGTTCCGGCCGTGCTGCCCGCGCTGCGCGCCGCGCTCCCAGCCTGCGCGCTCACCTCGGTGATGGGGCCGGCGAAATGGTGGATCAAGTCGATGCAGTGGCTCCAACAGGCGTAGTGCGTCTGCCCGACGACGCTGACGACCTGTCCGAAGTCTCGCTCGGATGCGATGCGACGGGCCAACAGGGTGTGATCGAAGAAGCGATAGTTGAAGATCATCGCCGTCTCGCAGCCCTGGGCCTCAGCCTCCTGCATCAGGCGGCGACCATCGGCGAAGTCCTGTTCGGTGACGTTTTCCTGTCCGCTGCGCGCCACCAGCGGCTTCTCGAAGAAGAGACGCCGCGGATGGTGCTCAAGCAGCGCCATGGCCGCGCTGAAGCGATCCATCTCGCGCGTCAGGACGAATACGGTGTCCGGCTTCCAGGCCATCAGCGCTGCGACTGACTCGAAAGCCTGCCCGCCGAAGTCCGACGCTGCGGACTCGGCCTTCGCCTGCGTCCGGCTGAGGTAACCCAGCGTGACGCCCGGCGCCTGGCTCAGATACGGCAGGTAGCTATTCCGGGCCACCTTGCCGACACCCACGACCCCAATCTTAAGTAGGTCCATCTTTGGTGCATCTCCGTTCGGCAGAGGACATTCGTGGTGGACGGCAGCATCGCCTTATCGGCGATCGTACCGGCACTCCTCCTGCACGACCCACATGAGCCAGCGCATCCGGCCGACGCCGGTGCCGGCGGCCAGTGAGCCGGCGGTCGTGACGTTCAGGCGTCCGCTGGCCCCGGCCTTGCGGAAGTCCTCGACAATGCGCTCCCGGATCGCCGCCGGACTGCCGTCCCGAAGCAGAAACGGGGGCAGCTGCCCGTTGATCAGCGCGTCGGGCATCTTCTCGCGGATCAGCCCCGCGTCAACGGTGGGACCGTAGTTGACGGAGCGAATGCCCAACGCGTACTGCATGTCGAGCAGGTGGCCCATCGCGCTGTCGGAATGCTGATAACGGGACGCGTCGCCAGGGGCCATAGCGCCCAGCACCCTTTCGAGCACCGGGTAGCAGTACTCCCGATAGAGCTTGCGGTTGAAGAGCGCACAGTTGTCGTCGGTGATCCACCAGCCCGCATCGGTGTTGCCGCTGAAGCGTCTCAGCACTGTGTTGAACTCGACCATCTTGGCCGCCAGGATGTCCCGGAAACGCCGCATCAAGTCGGGATGGTCGTAGAACCAGAGGAAGAGCACCTCCGGCTTGAGCACAGACGTCATGATTGTGGCGGGCCCGCGGCTGCCGGCGCCGAGCTTGGGCATCGGTTTGCCTGCGCGCTTGCGCTCCTCCCATTCCGCCCGGTAGTCATCCGGCAGCGCCCAGACCGCCAGATCGGTCGCCTCCGCACGATCCAGCACGCGGGCGAACTCAACCGGATCGTCTGTCACCGGCATCAGCCACGGCGTGCCGCCCTCGTGGTAGCCGAACTCGCTGCCGAACAGGTTCTCGATCCGCTTCGGCCACGTGCGCCAGGTGTCCTCATCGAAGAACGCGCGGCCCACGTGCTCCAGCGTGATCGCGTTGACCTGCCGGTGGAGCGCGTTGCGGTACTCCGTGTCCTGGTAGTAGCGCAGCGTAGACGGCACGGCCATGAACTCGAAGATCCAGTGATCGTCCGGCGAAAACGAGGCCGAACAGCGCGGCTTCGCGGGAGAGAGCGCCTGGCAGGTCGCGTTTTCAGCCCACCAGGCTTCGACGTCCAGCGCTCGCGTCAGCTCCATGAATTCCGGTTCAATGATCGCCATGCAGACCTTCCTCCTTGATGGCTTCCAACATCACCGGCCAGGCGTCGGCTGCGTAGAAGCGATGCCCGCCTTCGCCGATGACCAGATGACAGGCTTCCTCGGCCCCTGCTGCCGCGTAGATCCGGCGCAGTTGCTCGAAGGCAACCAGCACGCCGCCGAGGGGGAAAATGCCATCCTCCCTCCCCGCGACGACCACCAGCGGCCGCGGCGCGAACAGCCCGAGGAGATCTGCCATATCCGCATGCCGCAGGATGCCCGGCACGTAGTTGTCTGCGCAGTGGTAGATCGAGCCGATCGACTCTCGAAAGGTGCAGAACGCGCAGGATGGCATGGCGAATGCCAGCCGCGGCAGCAGCGCCGAGGCATAGATCGTCGTTGTGCCCCCGCCCGAGTTCCCCATCACGCCGATCCGGCGCAGGTCGGTGTCGGGACGCGTCGCCAGGTAGTCGATCCCACGCGCCACATCGTAGACGCGTTCGCCGATCAGGGTCTTGCCGACCAGCAGCGCCTGCATCGCAGCATCGTGGCAGCCATGCGGCGAAATCTGCTTCTGGCTCTGCTCGCGACGCTCTCCGAACGACCGCTGCTCGATGCAGAGGGCGGCGATCCCGCGCGCCATGCAGCCAAGCGCGAAGTCTCGGTCGCCCGCCACATCGATAGCTCGCGTCTCGTCCTCGCGGTCCACCGCGATCGAGACGTGCATGCCGGTCGTGTGCCCTTGCAGGCAGATCATAAACGTGTAAGGAGGTCGGGCGGCTCGCGGCAGACAGACGTAGGCCGGCACATCAGCGTGCGGCTCACTCGCGAAAACGACCTTCTCGATGACGCCGAGGGGATGCTCGCGCCGCCAAACCCGGCGCACATTCAACGGCGTCTTCGGCCCGGCCGAGAAGCCGAGCAGCTCGCGCAGCTTGCGACGCAGCCGGCGCTGCCAGGCCACCACATCCCCGCCATCGTAAGCCAGGCAAGGGCGCAGCTGGCTCATGATGGAGCGGTGGTATTCGGATGGGGAGAGAGATGCTTCAGGTCCAGATGGCTCGCTCAAGCGTGTTCTCCTGCCTGATGCTCAACCCATCGTTCGGAACAGACCTAACCGCAGGCTCGCACATGCGAACGACACCTCACAGAGAGCAGGTCATCTCCGAATCACTGGTTGAACCAGATCTCGTACGCCTCGTTCCCGTGCCGGATCACCAACTCTCCCGATCCGAACGCAGCGTGCGCCCACGGGCTATCCACCATCGGATAGCCGTGCAGCTGAATCGGTGTGCCGTTCACCGCCGGCGTGACGTCCCAGCCGGTGACAAATGCGCCAAGTGACGGTGATTCGTACGTGATGACGCCGTCCTTCGCCCGGACCGCAGCGCTCGCAAGCGCCTCCACGAAGGCGTCGAACGATCCCCAGTCCGCCTCTCGGCCGCATTCCACCAGCCAGGTGTTCTCGGCCGCCGCGCACTGCAGCTCGCGACCGGCATATTGGCCCTGGTCGCCCACCGTAAAACCGTTCTGCGAGTGGATGCCGACATAGCCACGTCCGACGCGTCCGAATGCCCAGTTGCCTACCATGCGCGCCTCATCGAAACGCTCCTGCTCGAAGAAACAGTGACTCATCCATGCCTGCCAAGGCAGCCGCCAGGTGAGAGACATCACGTTGCGATGCTGCACCACGCGCGGCAGGGTGGTGCTGCCTGACCAGTAGTCGGGACGCAGTCCAGCGCCCTCGCCGGAGGTGTGCGGGCACGACCAGAAGATCACCACCTTGTTGCCGAGGGTCGCCTGCGCCACATGCGTC
>CAYRFV010000028.1:0-16009 GCA_964423545.1 uncultured Anaerolineales bacterium
GAACCTGCACGACACGAATCTGGCTGAGGCCACCCTGCGCGACGCGGTATTCACGATGGTGTCCGACACGATTTCGGCCATGGCTTTCAGCACGAATGGCACGTATTGGGCAGGAGGCGACAGGCAAGGACAAGTTCAGACATGGTTGTACACGAGACAACGCTTGCAGCTCACCTGGAGAGCGCATCACGGCGTGGTCACTGCCCTGGCGTTCAGCCCGGACGAGCAGTGCCTGGCCACAGGCAGTTGGGATGGCGTCATCAAACTGTGGAATGCGGCCAACGGCGCGCTGCTTTGGACAAGTCCCGTGGTGGATGCCATCATGGGATTGGCATTTTCACCCGATGGCCGCACTCTTACCAGCGGCGGGACGGATGGCCGAATTCGCATCTGGGATGTGGCGAGCGGTGCATTGCTCCAGACCCTAGACGAACATACAGGTCCGGTGTTTTGCGTTATCTGGAGTCCTGATGGGATGTTTCTGGCCAGTGCAGGACATGACGCGCGGATTCGCCTGTGGGAGACGGTGGGAGCTGATTCGCCAGGGATCAGGCCCACGCCAGCCCAGACACTCGACGGGCATAGCAGTCCGGTGCGGGGACTGGCGTTTTCACCGGATGGTCGAACGCTCGCCAGCGCGAGTTGGGATAAGACGGTCAGATTGTGGGAGGTCGCGCGCGGAACGCTCAGGGAAACCATTCCCGTTTCCTCGCGTCTTTCGGGGCTGGTGTGGAGTCCGGATGGTCGCTATCTGGCGTTGGGCGAGCTGGACCGGGCGTTCTGGGTCTGGGACGTCGAACAGCACAAGCAGCGCACGACATTCTACGGAACGATGGCGCCCGTGCGCGCGCTGGCCTTTTCGCCGGACAGCAGCACGCTGGAATCAGCGTGTGAAGATGGCAGCGTGCAAGTTTGGGATATGACCACCGGTCAGTGCATCCGCAAGTGGCAGGGCTTTGCGCGCGCCGTTTCCGATGTTGCCTGGAGTCCGAACAGCGCGCAAATTGCAGGCGGGGGAAATGATGGGCTGGTTACGATCTGGGATGTCGCACAGCACGTTCCGCTTCATCTGCTGCGCGGTCACAAGGCGATCATTTGGGGCGTCTCATGGAGCCCCGATGGTCGATGGCTGGCAAGCTGCAGCGAGGACAATACGATCCGCATTTGGGATGTCGCCAAAGCCGTAAGTGAGCGGGTCTTGGCGGATTCCGCGCTGGTAGACGCGCAACTTTTCGCAACGGCGTGGAATCCGGATGGCGAACGCCTGGCGGTAGCCACTCACCGGCAGGGCGTGTTTGTTTACGACAGGCACACGCAAACCTTCCAGCGCGTTGGACGCTCCGATGCGCCTCCCCGAATGCGCCGCGTGGAATGGAGTCCTGACGGCAAGCATCTGGCTGCTTCGAGCGAGGGAGGCGTCATTCTTATCTGGAACAGCGGTGATTATTCCTTGTGCGCCACGCTTCAGGGACATCGCGGCATGGTGGCTGCGCTCGCCTGGAGTGCTGACAGCACGCGGCTCGCCTCTGGCAGTTGGGGATATGGAAGCGACCAGCTGTTCGTTTGGGACACGCAGAGCTGGAAGCGCATTTGCGCGCTTGACGACCCGAACGAATTGGTCTTTGGCGTTGCCTGGAGTGCAGGCGGCGAACGCTTAGTCAGCGCGGGCAGTGATGGCACTCTCCGCTGGTGGAATCCTCACAGTGGGCAGTGCACCCGGTCGCGACAAGGGTGCGAAGGGCTGGTACAATCGCTGCGAGCCAGCCCTGACGGTCGCCTCCTCGCTAGCTGCGGGGATGATGGAGCCATCCAGATATGGGATATAGACACGGGCGAACATGCAACGACGCTGCGCCGCGACCGCCCGTATGAACGTCTCAACATCACCGGCATCAAGGGCTTGACCGACGCACAAAAACTCGCGCTGAGAATGTTGGGCGCGATTGAGCAGGTACACGACTTCGTTCATGTCGATGACGGGCCAGGAAAGGCAGCGTCTCATGATGGGGTGTAGCTTGCCGTGTGCTTGCCGATGTCTCCCATTGCGAGCCCCGTCTCAGAGCGCGGCGAGCTCGCCTGGCACTCTCCACGCCTGAAGCGCTGGCTTGTCCGCACAGTTCACACCTTGCCACTTACCTGCCGCTTCCCGCTGAAGACCGCCAACGGATGTCCAGCGTTGATCCGGGCGCGCACCCGCACGCCGATGGGATGCAGTTCGGTGTGGAGCGTGTATGCATGGAGGATCTGCCCGTCGTCCAGCCGCAAACTATAGAGGTTGAACGCGCCCCGGAAGAAGCGCTCGGCGATGATGCCGTTGCCCGGCTTGTCCACACTGAAGCTCACGTCGTCCCCGCGCAAGGCAATCTCGGCCGTCGCGCCCAGAGGCAAGTCGACCGGCTGCTGCAGCAGCCCCAGTGTGGTCTCGATGCCGCCCAGCACGATCTTGCCCGCGAGAAAATCGCTGTCGCCCATGAATTCGGCCACGAAACGGGTCGCTGAGGCGTGGAAGATCGCCTCAGGGCCGCCGATCTGCTCGATCTGCCCGCGCTGGAACACGGCCAGCCGGTCGCCCATGTAAAGCGCCTCTTCCTGGTCGTGGGTGACGAAGACCGCCGTGACCCCCCGGCCTTTCAGGATCGCCCGCACCTGCTGGCGCATTTCCCCCCGCAAGTCGGCGTCCAGGCTGCTGAACGGCTCGTCTAGCAGGAGCAGCAGCGGGCACGGAGCCAACGCCCGCGCCAGCGCCACCCGCTGCCGCTCGCCGCCCGATAGGGCGTGGGGATAACGACCGGCCAGGCCTGCCATGCCCACCAGGCGGAGCATCTCCGCGGTCGTGGCTTGGATCACCTGGCGCGGCCGGCCCGCCAACCCGAACGCCACGTTCTGCGCCACAGTCAGGTGGGGGAAGAGCGCATGATCCTGGAAGACCAGCCCCACCTGGCGCCGTTCCGGCGGGACGAAGGTCCGCGGTCCAGCGACCTCCCGGCCGTTCAGGCGGATGGCCCCGAGGTCGGGGCGCTCCAATCCAGCGATCAGGCGCAGGATAGTGGTCTTGCCGCAACCGCTGGGACCAACCAGCGCCAGGATTTCCCCCGGCGACAGCGCAAACGAGATGTCATCCACCGCGGGCTGCTCGGCCCGCGGAAACCGTTTGGTGAGACTGTTGACTTCCAGCATCATTTCTGCACCACCTGCTCCCGGCGCAGGAGGAAGTAGAGCGGCGCGGCCGATGCCAGCACCAGCAGCAAGGCCGCGGGCGCGGCCTGCAAATAGAACCCGTCTTCAGCCCATATCCACACGCGCACGGCCAGCGTCTCGAAGCCGGCCGGCCGCAGCAGCAGCGTGGCGGGCAGCTCCTTCAGCGCGGTCAGGAACACCAGCGCGCCGCCGGCCAGCAGGCCGGGCAGCACCAAAGGCAGCGTGACCTGCGTCAGCGTTTGCCACGGGGTGCGCCCCAGCGTGCGTGCGGCCTCCTCCAACGACGGCGCCAACTGGCCCAGCGCCGACTCGCTCGCGCGCGTTGCCTGGGGCAGGCAGCGCAGCACATAGGCGATCACCACCACCAGCGGCGTGGCATAGAGGAACGGCAGGGTGCGATTGACCAGCAGCACCAGACTGAGCGCCACCACCACGCCGGGGATAGCGTAGCCCACCTGGCACAACCGTGAGATCAGCCGCGATAGCGGACCGGCATGGCGCACGGCCAGCAGCCCCACCGGCAGCGCAAGCACCACCGCCAGCAGAGCGGCCAACCCCGCGCTCCACAGGCTGTTCCAGACGAACCCGCCCAGGCCCTGGGGGCCGGTGCGCAGTAGCGCGGCCAGCATGTCGGGATCCAGGAACGCGGCCACGCTCCAAGCGATGAGCACTGCGGCAGGCGCCAGCAGGCTGGCGGACGCCACGGCCAGCGCCACCCCGAAGGCGGGCCAGCGCCAGCGGTCCAACGCCAGGCGCGAGGTCGGCCGCCAGCCGCTCTCCATCTGGGTGAAGCGCGCTCGACCCTGCACGCGCAGTTCAGCCCACAGCAACGCGACGGCCAGGATCACCAGCACCCCGCTGAGCACCGCGGCCGCCGAGCGGTCGTAACGCCCGACAAGCTGCACGAAGATAGCCGACGAGAAGGTTTCGTAACGCAGCAGCGCCACCGTGCCGTATTCGGCCAGCACGTCCAGCGCCACCAGCAGCGCGCCGGCCGTCAACCCTGGCCGCAGCGCAGGCAGCGTCACCTCCCACAACGTCTGCCACGGACCGCGGCCCAGGGTGCGCGCCGACTCCTCCAGCGCGGCGTGCAGCGAGCGGAACGCTGCCGCGGTCAGAAGGTAGACATACGGGTAGCTGAAGAGCGTCAGCACGAAGGCTGCGCCCCAAAAGCCCAGCGGGTTGGGTGTGGTGACCGACCGGCCGGCCAACTCTGCCAGCAATTGCGGGATCAGCCCACCGCGCGGGCGCAGCAGCGCCAGGTAGACGATGCCGCCGATGTACGCAGGGATGGCGAGCGGCAACGCCAGCAGCCAGCGGAAGGCGCGGCGGCCCGGTAGGTCGGTGCGCTCGGTCAGCCAGGCCATGCTCGCACCGATGGCGAGCGAGCCGGCCGTCACTGCGGCGGCTAGCAGCAGGGTGTTCGTCAGCAGCCGGCCGATGCGGGCCTGGAGCAGGCGCTCCCACGCGGCGGGGTCGGCCGTGGCCGCGCGCAGCAGGATATAGGCCAGCGGGATGGCCGCAAAGAGCGCCACCAGCCCGGCGATCAGCGCCAGCCGCAGGCTGATGTCAGGCCAGATCCGCCCGTGCGGCAGCGCGAGGAAGGTCGTCCGGCTGCGGCCCATTTACGGCAGGCCCGTCTTTTCCAGCAGAGCAAAGGTGGCGTCGAAGGCGCGCGTGGCCTCCGCCAGGTTCACCTCCGCCAGCCGCAAGCCGGTCAAGGGCTGCACATCGGCGCGGAGCACCACGCCGGGCAGCAACGGATACTCATAGTTCTGCTCAGCGAAGAGCCGCTGCCCCTCGGCCGATATCAGGAAGTCCACGAACGCCTGCGCCGCCGGCAGGTTGGTCGCACGGTCCACCACAGCCACCGCGGTTGCGTTGGTCAGCAGCCCCAGTTGCCCATCGCCCTGGTCGGGGAAGATGATGCCGACCTTGCTTCCTTCGGCTTGTTGCAGGTAGAAGTAGTAGTGGTTCACCAGGCCCAGCGCGAACTCGCCCGAGCCGACCGCCTTGCGCACGTCGGTGTGGCCGCCGAAGAAGGTAACATCGTTGGCAATCAACCCCTGCAGCCACGCCTCGGTCGCCGGTTCGCCCAGTAGTTGGCGCATGGCCGCGACCTGGGCTTGCAGCGAGCCATTGGTCGAGCCGGCAGCCGCGATCTGCCCGCGCCACTTGGGATCAGTCAGATCGAGCAGCGACTTGGGCGCTGCTTCGAGCGCCACCAGGTCGGTGTTGACCATAATGACCCGCGCCCGCTGCGTCAGTCCGATCCACAGGCCATCGGGGTCCACGAATTGGGCCGGGATTTGCGCAGCGCCCGCAGGGCTGTAGGGTCGAAAAACTCCCTGCTGCGCCAGTGCCTGGACGGTGAACATCTCGGTTGTGATGAACAGGTCGGCCTGGGGGTTAGTCTTCTCTTCTAACAGCGCGTTGGCCAACTGGCTGTTGCTGCCCGCTCTAAGCAGCACCTTGACCCCAGGATGACGCGCCTGGAAGGCATCCGCCACCGGCCGGATGAGCGGCTCGGAACGGCCCGAGTAGATGACCAGGCTTCCGCCCAACGCGGCCGCGGTCGGCGCGCCGGTCGCCTCTGGCGGCGCAGGCGGGGCGCAAGCAGCTGGAACGAACATCAATAGAAAAGCCATCAGCAAGCCCAAGCGTGTCAACATGAAGGAGCTCCTGTGTGCGACAGGTATGAGTTGGCGGCCTGTGTGGTGTGGTAGAGTCAGAACCGCAATTGTTGCAACTCACCTGCAATAAGATACGTCGGCTTTGGAGGCCCGTCTATGACTTGTATCACATCGCGGCCTTTCCAGGGTTCCCCCGAGACACAAGAAAGCCCCCAGCCATGAGAATCGGCCGGGGGCTTTTTTGTGCCGCTAATCTCGCAGTGTCTAGAGGCGCTTGCTCACGGGGATGAACAGCAGGCCCGCAACGATCCCGTAGATGACGTGACCCACGAGGCTGAACCATTGTGGCGTGCCAGGATGGGGTGCATGGGCGCCGCCGACGCGGTTCTCTGCAAATGGAGGCTGAGTATGCTGAGACCAGCGCGCTGCGTTGTGAGGAGCGCGCTCCTATGCCGGGTGTCGGGCGCTGCGCTAACCGGCGGTCAGGGGCTGGCGTCCGCGCTCCTGGCGCTCAGGCCGCCGACATACCCGGGGCGGGCGTGGCTGGTCTTCGAGGCGCTGAACAGCGGGCTGACATTGCGGGCATGGGCGAGCTTCGGCGGGGGCTGCGCACCTGCCCGATCAGCGCGGCGTTGCCGCCGCTGGCCGCCATGCTGCCGCGCGCTGTGATGCTAGTGGTCTGTCAATGATCCAGTGATGAGTTCGTAGTAGCGGCTTTAGTCGCTGGTCCGGCACGAAAACGACTGAAGTCGTCACTACCACCCTGTCAAATCACGGCTGACAGACCACTAGCTACTGCTGATTCGCTCTTTCGGCCGAATCAGGAGGAGCGGTAGAACATGGCCTCTACGCCCGTGATGTAGTTTTCGAGATGGGCGATAGTGAATTCCTGGCTGGCGATGATGGCGCGACCCACATCCCCCATCGAGACGACTCCGACAACGCGGTCGCCATCTCCGAGCACGGGCAGGTGTCGGATGTGTCGCTCGGTCATCAGAGCCATGCATTCCTCCACGCTTTGTTCGGCACGCACGTAGAGGACGCGCGGCGTCATCACCTCGGACACGCGCGTGTCCTCGGCGCGCTTGCCCGGCAGCAGCACCTTGCGAGCGCAATCCCGCTCCGACAGGATGCCGACCAGTGTCTCCCCTTCCATCACCAGCACGACCCCGATGTTCTTCTCAGCCATGATTTCGAGTGCGTCGTGCACCGCAACGCCAGGGCCGGTCGCCCACACCTGGGAGCCCTTGTCGCGCAGCAATTCGCCGATTGTCGTCATGATCCTTCTCCTCCTCCTTGTGCTGGTTTGGCGCATCATGCCCACCCCGTCTGGGAAGCTGAGCCTGAGCCATTGACTGGCGCGCTGCCGGCAGAAGCCCAGTCGCGACCCTTTCGGGTCTACTTCTGCACCGGGGCTTTGAGATAGGCGAACAGCGCAGCTAGATCTTCGTCCGTCATCCTCGCGGCGGCCTGCCAGGGCATGGCTTCAGTGAAGGCCGCTCCGTTCGGCCGCACGCCGGTGCGCATCGTCTGGATGAATTGCTCTTTCTCCCAGGTTGCGACGACCGGACGCGGGTTCACGACAGCCGGGCCGAGTGCGCTGGCCTCCACACCGGTCATGTCGGGGCCGTGACAGCCGCGACAGTCGCCGTAGGTCGCGACGTAGCGGCCGTACTCAGCCGTGGCGCCTGGCGTCGGCGCCTTGACGGTATCGGCGCCCTTCTCCGGGGTGCCGAACATCCCGGCGCCGAGCATGAGCGCGCCCAAAAAGCTGAGTGAATCACCGGTCGCAACCGTCTGCTCCGCCGGTGGCAGGGAGCGCAAATAGGCGACGATGGCCTCAGTGTCTGCGTCACTCAGTTGAGCGTAGGGCAAGAGCGACATGAAGACCAGCAAATGGCCATTCCTGTCCACTCGATGGCGCAGTGTGCGGAACAGCTCGCCGTCCGTGTAGCCCGCCAGCTTCCCTCCGGGGGTCAGATTCTCCGTCACCAGCGAGCCCACAATGCCGAAACCCTCCGCCGCGGCGATGTTCCACCCTCCACTCAGCGGCGGCTTCTCAGTCGGCGCACCGTCAGCGCCAACTGCGCCGTGGCAGCTCAGGCACGAGAGGTTGACTAGGTACTCGCCGCGAGCGATCTGCTGCGGCGTCCGCGCCACGGTGATGTTCGGCGCGGCCTTAGCCCCAGGGAAGTAGACCGTGGCGAGTCCCTTGGCCCCCAAGAAAGCGACGGCGACGAACAACAGCGTCATGAGCCCGGCGGCGATGCCGCCGACGATCTTCACCCACAGCTTCCTGGCGCGGATGGCCCGATAGGTCAGCCACCCGAACAGCACGACCAGGCCGATGACGGCCAACACGACGAGCAGATTGGTGATCATTTGAGATTCCTCCTTCATGAGGTTACGCCTTGCATGTGAAGAAATGCCAACCTTCTGAGAATGGGAATCACCTCCGATCTTGCTTGGTGACAGCAGCCAGCACCGCCGCAGAACCGCGCAGGCTTCAGATTCACGCAGTTACGCCTTGCGGATCAGATGGATGCCGCCCCACACCAGCCAGACCAACACGAGGAGCGCCGCCGGGTAGTAGGTCAGGTTGCTGAGCAGTCCCAGCGTCGGGTTGGAGAGGTTCGTCCAATCCCCGCCGCCGGCGATGTTGATGATTCCGTTGGCGATGCCCAAAGCGCCGCCGACGATGCCGATGATCGGCAGGATGCGCGGGAAGTCGGCCTCGCCTCTGGCCGCCAACCCAGCCAAGAGGGCGGGCAGCATGAAAGCAAGCACCATGAAGACGTTGAAGACGGCCGACGGCGTGACGCCGGTGACGAGCAGGCCGAACGCGCCCACCGCGGCAGACCCCACTGCGGCCAGGCCCAGCATGGACGAGCCGTGAGATCTGTTCAGGGCATAGTAGAACAGGGCCAGCAGCAGCATGCCGATTCCCAACAGCGCAGGGATGGCGAATCCGCTAACCACGAGCAAGAGCCCCAGGATGGCGGAAATGCCGCCGATGCGGCAGAGAGATGTATTGTTCATGGCAGATCCTTCTCCGAGCAATGGATAGGAATGGGCAACCCTCAAGCGACGGCCGTCGCCTCGATCTCGACCATCATCTCAGGGAAGGCCAGCCGGGCCACGCCGATCAGGCAGCCGGCGTGGCGGCAGCCGGCCGCAGCCAGCCGACCGATGAAGGCGTCATAGTTAGCAAAGAACTGGTCCACGTCAGTCGTGAAGATGTTCAGGCGCACGATGTCGGCGAAGGTGACGCCAGCAGCAGCCAGCAGCGCCTCCAGGTTGTCCAGCGCCAGGCCGATCTGGCCGGGCATGTCGCCGGCCAACACCGCAGCGCCTGTTCCGTCGTTGGCGGCCTGCCCGGAGCAGTACAGGGTGCGCTGCACGCCGCTGACTTCGTTGGCCTGGACGTAGCCGAACTCGTCCTGCCAGGCCCACGGGTTGATGATGCGTCGTTCCATGGCATTCCTCTCCAAAAACCAGCTCTGAGATGTCCTCAGGCGTTGGCCTGAGGCGGGAAGGTGTCGTATTTCGCCATCAGCGCGACCAACTTGCTCATATCCTTGGGTGGCCACGAAGGCTCGCCCTTGACCAACTCGGCCAACTCGGCGAAGTAGTTCTCCAATCCTGCTGGGGATGCCACCAGCAGGTATTTCGCCGGTGCATCGGTCTCGTTGGAGAAGGCGTGCACGGTGCGCGGCGGTACAAAGGCATAGCCACCTGGCCCGGCCTGGATCGACTCGTCGCCGACCCGAAGCGACAGCGCGCCCTCCAACACATAGAAGATCTCGGTGGTGACCTTGTGCCAGTGAGGCGGCGGGCCGGCAAAGCGCGGCGGCGCAGTGTACTCAAGCGCCAGCCAGCGGCCGTCGCTCTGGCTCCCGACGGTCTTGTAGGTGATGTTGACCCCCAGGGCGCTGGCTGTTTCTCCGTCACCCGGAGGGTGAATCACGGCGAAGCTGCCAGTACGGTTGATGGACATCGGCATGGGAAGCTCCTTGTGTGTGGGAGGGATGGTCAATGCGTCGGCAGCAGCGTCGAGAGGGCCGGTCTTCGGCTGACTCCCTATCCAGGCATCAAGGTAGGCAGCCAGGTCGGCGAGGTCTGCGAAACCCTTGCGCCCGGATATCTGTGCTCCCTCCAGGCTGTAACGCCAATCTGCTGGCTGTCCAGGAGCACCGTTCGCCTGCCACAAGCTGAGCAGGAAGACATGATAGCGGGCGGGCTGCTCCCAACGCTGCTGATGCGACATTTGTCCTTGCCTTGAATCCGCACTTGTGTTATGATTGGCTATAGTATAGCCCTCAATCGTTTGGAAATCGTTTGCTGGTGCGGGACATGGACAGGAATCTGGAGATTCGCCTGTTCGGCGGCTTGCGCGTGGCAGTGGATGGCGTGCCCCTGACCGATTTCATGTCGGCCAAGGCGCCCGCACTGCTGGCTTACCTGGCCGTGACCCGACGCGCCCACCGCCGCGATGACCTGGCTGCCCTGCTTTGGGGCGAGATATCTGACGCGGATGCTCGCAGCAACCTGCGCCAAGTCCTGACCAACTTACGCCGCAGCCTCGATCTGCACCTGGCGATCACCCGTGAGGAGGTGGCGCTGAGCCCTGCGGCAGCCTGGTTCGTCGATGTCGCCGCCTTCGAGTCCCAGCTACACCCCGATCCTGCCCTGTCTCCGGTGGCCCGCGCAGCCCAGCTCGACGCGGCAGCGAGCCTCTATTGCGGTGATTTTCTTGCCGGCTTCTTCGTGCGCGACGCGCCCGCCTTTGAGGAGTGGATGCTGGCGCAGCGGGCGCGCTTCCGGGAGCTTGCGCTTCACGCGCTCCACGCACTGACTCAACTCGATCTCGACTTAGGCCGCTATGACCTGGCCATCCGCGATGCCACCCGCCTGTTGACCCTCGACGAATGGCGAGAAGAGTCCCACGGTCAGCTCATGCTGGCGCTCGCGCGCACGGGACAACGCTCGGCCGCGCTCGCGCAGTACCAGAGGTGCCGCCGTTTGCTGCGCGAGGAGTTTGGAGTCGAACCCTCGGCCGAAACGACCGATCTCTACGAGCGAATCAAGGCCACCATCGCCAGGCCGCGCCACAACCTGCCCATGCCGGCCTCCGAGCTGATCGGCCGCACAGAGGACGTGGCGGCGGTGCGCCAACGGCTGGTGACGCCTGAGTGTCATCTGCTCACACTGATCGGCCCCGGGGGAGTCGGCAAGACCGAACTGGCGTTGGCCGTGGCCAACGCCGGCCGCGAGGATCGGCTGGATGGCGCCTGGTGGGTGGAGCTGTCTGCGCTGACCGGTCCAGGCGATCTCGTCGTGGCGATTGCCGACGCCCTGGGACATACCTTTTCCGGCGCCGAATCGCTCGCACCGCAACTCCTGGACTATCTGCGCCGCAAAGAGCTGCTGCTGGTGCTCGACAACTTCGAGCACCTGATCTCTGCGCCGGCCCTCGACCTCCTGTGCCAGATCCTCAGACAGGCGCCCGGTGTGACCCTGATGATCACCTCGCGTGTCCGCCTCAACCTGGCGGCCGAGTGGCTGTATGACGTCTCCGGTCTGGCCTATCCTGCACGCGAAGCGGACCTCGCGATGGAACACCCGGCAGTGCAGCTGTTTATCCGGCGCGCCCGTCGCGTGCAGCCGAGCTTCCAGCCGGATCCCAAGGAGACCGCGGCGGTGGCGCGTATCTGCCGCATCGCGGAAGGGTTGCCCCTCGCGATCGAGCTGGCGGCCGCCTGGGCGCGCGCGATGACGCCAGACGAGATTGCCGCCGAGTTGGGCCATGGGCTGGCGGTCCTGGCGAACCCCGCCCACGATGCGCCTGTGCGCCATGGCAGTCTGACCGCAGTCTTCGAGCAATCGTGGGGGCTCCTGGATGACCTCCAGCGTCGGGTTCTGGCGCAACTGGCCGTCTTTCGCGGTGATTTCGATCGCACCGCGGCCGCAGCCATCGCTGAGGCCACCCCCGCCGTCTTGCAGGGATTGGCTGACCGCTCTTTGCTGCGCTCAAGCCGGCCCGGCCGCTATGATCTGCATCCGCTGGTGCGCCAGTTTGCCGGCGAGAAGCTGGCGCAGCAGCCGGAGGCCATCGCCGCCCTGGCGCGCGATCGTCACGCCCGGCACTATGCGGCGCTGGCCGGCCGGCAGGAGTGCAATTTCCACTGCGGACAGGATCGCCAGGCGCTGGACTGGATGTTGGTGGAGGCCGACAACATCCGAGCGGCCTGGGAGTGGGGGGTGCAGCAGGCCGACCTCGGGCTGCTGGAACCTTTCCTCGAGAGCTTCCTGTACTTTTACGACATCCAGGGGCGCTACGGGGAATGCGCCGACCTGCTCCGGGAGGCGCTCAGGGCATTCCCGGCAGATGGCGAGACGCCTGAACGTCGCCGCGGGTTGGGACGCCTGCTGGCGTTGCACGCCGCCTTTGCCTTCCGACTCGGCGCGTTCGATCAGGCCGGACAGGAGGCGACGCGCGCCCTGGTCCTTCTGGAGCCGTTGCGGCCGCACCGCGATATCGGACACGCGAGACTCTATCTGGGCGCAGCCCGGTACGGCTCGGGGGATCTGGCAGGCGCAGTGGCTTGGTTCCTGGCGGCAATCGAGGCCTACAGGGAGTCGGGCCACGACTGGGGCATCGGCGCGGCGCTCGACAACGCGGGTTATCTGGAGTTCCTTCGCGGCGATTTGGCGGCAGCCAAGGCCCATCTGATGCATGCGCTGGACATCGCGCAGAAAACCGGCAGCCGCTATCTCTTGATGGGGGTCCAGGACCATCTCGCGACCGTCGCGTGCGCCGAGCATCGCTTCGACGAAGCGATGCGCTATGCCGAGCGATGCCACGAGGTATTGAACGAGCTGGATCGCCCGTACATTGTGGCCAGCTTATCGCTTTCGCTCGCCCAAATCGCGACGCAGGCAGGGGACCTGGCGGCCGCCGAACGCCACCTGCAGCGCGCCCTCGACGTGGCTCGCAATACGGGCAACCGGCTGGACATCGTCAAGACACTCATCGAACTGGGCCGGCTCCGAACCGCACGCGGCGACGCAGTTGCGGCACGGCAAGCCCTCTCCGAAGCGGCGGCCATCGGGCAAGAAATCCGAGCGGAGAGCCTGCTGGTCGGCGTTGCAGAGGCGTTCGCTGACCTGGCTCAGACTGAGGAGCGCGGCGCAGCCCGTTGAGTCGCCGCGAGAGCGTTGGATCGGCCATCGCTGCCCGCCGCAGTTCAGTTGCTCCGATAGGCCCCCACACGATCCACCCGCCGCGCCAACTCGCTGGTGTAGCGCCGGCCCAAAGTATCGGCGTGGTCTCTGATCCAATCGGTGAGCCTTGTTGTGCCCGTTGGCGGCGTCTCCACGTAGAGCAGGTTGGCCATCAACCCGGCAATCTCCTCGCGCGTGATGGTCACATCTCCCATCAATGCACCGACGACGCGGCCGGCCCAGTAGCCCGCGATCGGCGGCACGCCGATGACCGGCCGCACCGCACCGATCAGCCGGCCGATGGCCTCCACCAGCTCTCGGTAGGTGAACGTTTCTGGGCCGATGGCATTCAGCACGGTGTTCTCGGTGGCTCCGCCGTGTTGTACGGCCAGCGCGGCCAGGTCATCCACATAGATCGGCTGGAGCCGATAGCTGCCATCCCCGAACACGCCGAAGAGGGGCAGGTGGCGGAGCAGCCAGGCTATGTTGTTGATCAGGATGTCTTCCTTGCCGAACAACACCGTGGGCCGCAGGATAGCATAGGAGAGGCTCGACTCGACCAGCGCTCGCTCCAGCCGCGCCTTCCCACTGAAGTACTCCAGCGGCGAGTCCTCGGACGGGTTGGTGATGCTGATGTGCACGACGCGGCGCACGCCTGCGCGCCGGGCGGCGTCGAAGAGGATCAGCGTATTGCGCACGGCGTCGGCGTGGCGGAAGAGCGTGTGATTGAAGCGCACCCAGTAGGTGTTGTAGAGCACATCCACCCCGGCGAGCGAGCGAGCCAATTCGTCGGGGTGGTCGAAACGAAAGGGGTAGACCGTCAGTCTTCCGCCGAAGGCGTTGGCACGATCCATCGAGTTGGTCAGCGTGATCACGCGGCGCCCTTCGGCCAGCAGGCGTTGGGCGATGTATCTGCCGGAGTAGCCGAACGCGCCGGTGACGGCATGGATGGGAGCACCAGACACCGAAACCTCCTGAATCGCGCTGCCAGCAGCGAGGACTTGACGGCCGGCGCTTCACGGCTGGCAGAGCAGCAGGCCGACGGACTGAGCCAGCACGAGGTGGATGTTGGTCACCAGGCCGCTGATCAGCTCGCCACCCTGAGCGACCGCGCCGGCGTCTCGGCGAGCGCCGCGCCGCACTCACTGCAGAAGTTGCCTCGCCCCGGCGCTCCGCAGCTCGGACAGGTGAGAGACGGCGCGGACTCGCTCACATCCTCCTCGACCTCGTCACCAGCTGCCGTTCTGCCAGAGTCGCGCCTGGACCCGAACATCCACTGCTAAGGCTTGGCGGTGGGCGTCGGCGTCTTGGTCTGCGACGCGAGATCTTCGAGCTGCCACAGATCGAAATTGTCGAACGCCACCTCCAGACCCGGCACGTCCGATGTCGAGACGATCATCCCGAGCCTGCCAGGGGTGAGGGTCGCGTCGTTCACCTGAGCCAGCACCTTGTCGTTCGCCATGACGACGATCTGCTCGCCACGGACGAGCAGCCCCAGCCGGTTGACGCCTTGTGCGGCCGTGACGAGCGCTGGCGTCTGGGTCCACGGTATGAGCGCGGCAGACTGGCCCTTCGCGATCCGCTGGAGAGCGAAATATCCGTTCTGCGTGGTGAAGAACCGATGGTAGTTGTCCTGGTCGTGGTAGGCAAACAGCAGTCCGAAACCCTGATTGGTGGGGCCCTTCAGGTATTGCGCGTCAACTTCCAGCAGGAAATGGACGGGCGCCAGCTTCTCCACCGTGGCATTCGTGGACCACGCGAGCCAATTGGGGGCGTCGAGTTGAAACAGCAGCCGCCGATCGGCATGGGTGATCGTGACCTGACCGGTCGCTGCGAGGCTCCAGCCGCTGTCGCTGCGCCGGAACTCGTCGCTGAAAGCAGGCGGTGTATCGCGCAGGTTGCCCAGCAGCTTTCCGGCACCTGGCAACGGGGTGGGCACGGAGGCTGATATGGCTCTGGTGGCAGTGATAGGAGTCGAAGTGGCTCGGATCGGCACGGTCGGCGTGGTCACGGAGCGCGCTGGCACGGTCGGCGTCACCGTGACGCGCGGCAGCACGGTCGGCGTCGGTGTGAGACGGGGCTGCACAACGGGCGTTCTCGTCGGCGTGATGGACGGGCTTGCTCTCACAGCTGAGGTCGCCGTGGGCGCCGGCTGGCTTCGCCCGAGCTCCCAGATATTGAGATCATCGAAGGCCACCTCGACGCCCCCCTTGTCGTAAGTTCCGGCGGCCAAGGCAAACGCACCCGTGGTAAAGGCACTGTCGCTGATCGTGGCAAGCACGACATCGTTGACCATCAAGGTCAGCGAAGCGCCACTGGCAAGCACGCCCAGCAAGTTTCGCGCCTGCGCACCGGTCTTCACGGCAGACGATGCTGTCCACTTGATGAGCGGTTCCCACTGGCCGCTCCGAAAGCGTGACAGTGCGTAATAGCCGTCGCTGCTGATCTTGAAGTAATAGAAGCCACTTTCCCCTCTTCGAAACACGATGCCCATCTCGTTGTCCAGGGGGCCAGCCACATGAGAGACCTCGACCTCCAGCAGGAAATCGCGGAGAGACTCGGCGCCCTGCGGTCCCACCCAGGCCGTCGTCTTCGGCGCCTCGACCTTGAGGTGCAACTGCCCACCCTGCACGAAGTGCGCGCTTTTTTCGCTGCGCTCCTCTCGCCAGGGGGCCGTGTTGCTGCGGAAGTCATCGTGTCGCAGCGGTCTGCCGGTGCGTATCTCGTCGGTGCGCAGGGTTGGCGGTCCCTTGGGGTCGGGTGTCACCTTCGGAGCTGGCCGGGTGGGTGTGATCGTCGGCCCAGGCTTGAGCACGAACAGATTCTGCAAATCCCAGACTTCAAAGTCGTCGAAGGCAATCTGGACACCAGCGTCATCGCGCGCGCCGGCCAGCAGCCCGATCCCGCCGATATACGACTCGTCATCCTCGTAGGTGGTGAGGAGTTGGCCGTTG
>CAYRFV010000028.1:16019-24957 GCA_964423545.1 uncultured Anaerolineales bacterium
GGCCATCTTCCACCAGCAGCTCCAGGTAGTTCCAAGCCTCGTCCCTGGTATCTATCGCATTGCTCCGCCGCCAGCGGAGCAGCGTCTCCCACGAACCGTCCACCAGGCGCGACAACGAATAGTAACCGTCGCTGCTGATGGAGTAGACGTAGAAGTTGTTCTCGTCCTGATGACGGAACACAATGCCAAACTCGTTGTCTGTCGAGCCGGCGGCAAGCGTTGTGTCCACCGCGATCAGGAAATCTTCGTAAGCCAATTGGCCGGCCATGGTCCAGGCCACCGTGTCCGCCTCATAGACGGCGATCTGGTAGGCCCCAGCATCGAAGAAGCGTTCACTGTTGTCGCCGGCTTCCTCCGACCAGAAACCCGGCACGACCAAGGACTCGAAATCATCCTGCCAGGCCGGCACGCTCATTTGGATGCCCGTTATCCGGTCCGCAATGCCTGTGCCGGCCTGCAAAGCCGGCATCGCCTGCGCAGGTGCGACCATTCCCAACAGCGCCACAAACGCCACCAACAGCCAGACAGAGCGTCGCATTTTCCTACCTCCATGACATGAACCGCAGTCACTCGATCAACGCGATCTTCTCGAAATCGATCATCCATGCTGACAGAACTTGCTTGACAGAGGAGAAAAACTACTGCTGAACACGATGGTTGCCGGGTCGCGCCCTGTTCCAGCGTGCGCGTCAGCGGCTGAGCGAGCGGCGTGAGATCATCCTCTTTCTATGGGAAATTCCACTGCGCTGCCCCATTCAACCCATGACCGTTCGTACTCGCGCACATCAGGATAGCCCAGCAGTTGCGTTAACGCAAACCAGGCGTGCGTAGAGAGGCCGCCACGCACACAGCAGGTGGTGATGGTGCGCGCCGGCGTGATCTACAGACCGTCGAACAGTGCCCGCAGTTCCGCGACCGGCTTGACCGTCCCATCCCCACGCATATACCTCAGCGTTGTCCATCTTCATGACGTTCCAGACCAGTGTTTGGTTATGGGCCTTTCGGCTGGGTGCGCCAAACGCCGCCGGCAGTCTCGGCCGTGTCCGAGATAGGCTGTCCGCCTCACCACACGCCGGTCTCCTCGATCAGCGGTTGCGGCTCCCATCATACAACGCGGCCCACGCACCGGTGATCTGCCGGTCGCGGCTTTCGCTCATCATCCGCCCCACGTCTACCTGGTCGTTGCCAGCCACCGCTCGCGCATCTGTCTCACCTGCACGGAGCCCACCTTTACCAGGCTGCATCCGCAGACGCGGGCCACTGTTACCGCCTCCGCAGAGCTTTCCGCCAGCAGAGCGAGAACTTCCATCGGCTTCACACCAGCAAGTGTCCGGTCAGCGCCCGTAACTGCGCTTCAATGCGCAGATGTCAGCCGCCGGCGGCTTCAGCACAATGCAATGGGAGAAGGTCACTCGAGTGGCGGGGACGGGTGCAACACGCGTTGAGCGGCCGCGCCAGCTGCTTCCGAGGGTGGCCCGGTCTGGTCACGTTTCTCTCGGAGTTCCTCGACGCCGAGGTGACCGGCTCTCGACCCCAGCGAGAGACATAAGTCGCATACAAGCGCAGGATGAGGCCGGATAATCGTCCACAGATGCGCGAGGACCTTTGGGTCCGTCGAGGGTGGAAGTTGGCGCCGGGTCTGGGGATTCAGCTGCTGGGCGAGTTCTGACTGACCTACGACGGCGTCCGCGTGACGGCCGTTCATTCTCCGCGCCTGCGCACCTTGCTGGCCTACCTGATCCTCCATCGAGGCGCACCGCAGCCGCGCCAGCACCTCTCCTTCCTCTTGTGGCCCGACTCGGCCGAAGAACAGGCGCGCACCAACCTGAGAAATCTGGTTCATCTCTTGCGCCAGGCTCTGCCTCACAGCGACTGCTGTCTGCGCAGCGAGGGCCAGGTGCTCCTGTGGGAGCCGCACGTCCCCTACACCCTGGACACGGTCGAGTTCGAGGGAGCTGTCAAGGCAGGCGCGCTGCAGGCGGCCGTCGAACTGTACCGGGGAGACCTGCTGCCGGAATGCTACGGGGACTGGGTCGTGCCCGAACGCGAGCGCCTGCGCCAGTTGTTTATCGCGACATTGGACCGCCTGGTGCAGCAGATGGAAGACCGCCGCGACTACCAGGCCGCCCTGGGATACGCCCATCGCCTGGCGCAGGAAGACCCGCTATGCGAATCACACTGCCGTCGCCTGATCCGGCTGCAGATGCTCGTCGGCGATCGTGCGGCTGGGCTGCGCACTTACCACGCCTGCGCCACCGCGCTGCGCCGCGAACTTGGCGTCGAGCCCGCCGTCGCCACTCAGCAGCTCTATGCCCATCTCCTACACAGCCATCGAGTCGATGCCTCGCCGCATCGGCCCGGATCAGGCGCTGGTCGGGCGCCAGCAGGAATGGGCGCAGCTGCTTGCGGTCTGGCAGGCGGCAGCCAACGGTACGCCGCAGCTCGCTCTGCTGACGGGCGACGTAGGGGTCGGCAAGACCCGACTTGGCGAGGAGCTGCTCACCTGGGCCAGGCGCCAGGGTTTCCCCGTCGCAACGGCAGTCTGCTATGCAGCCGAAGGAAACCTGCCATTCGGACCGATCGTCGCCTGGCTGCGCAGCCGGCCCTTGCCGGTTCTTCCTGGACATTGGCGTCGCGAGGTCGCCAGGCTGCTGCATGAGGCCGGCGGACCGGATGACTACAATGCGCCTTGGGAGCGGCACCGGCTCTTCGAGGCGCTGGCGCAGGCCGTGCTTGCGTGGGGACGGCCCCCAGGGAAGGCAGGCGCTGGGTGCGAGCCGCTGCCCATCTTGCTCATGCTCGATGATCTGCAATGGTGTGACCGCGACACCCTGGACTGGCTTCACTTCCTCATGCGCTGCGATCCACACGCCCGGCTCCTCATCCTCGGCACGGTGCAGGCCGGCGATATTGCGGCCGATCAGTCGCTGGCGCCGCTGTTGAACAGCCTGCGCCGGCACGGCATGGTGACGGAAATCGAGCTGGGGCCGTTGAGCAGCAACGAGATTCTTACGCTGGCGAGTCAGACCGCGGGCCGGCAGCTGCCGCAGGCCTTGGCCGAGCCGCTGTACCGGGGATCGGAAGGCAATCCGCTTTTCGTAGTGGAGATGATACGAGCAGGGATAGACCACACCGGCCCATGGGATGCCGGGCACGGCCAGGCCGCACTCGAAACCGACCTGCCACTTCCACCGAAGATTCAGCAGGTGCTGAGGGCGCGGCTGGCACAGCTTTCGCCCGCCGCGTTGAGTCTGGCTGAGCTGGCCGCCGTCAACGGTCGTGCGTGCCCCTACACGGTGCTCGCGCGCGCCTTCGAGGGCGATGAATCCAATCTGGTTCAAGCGCTGGACGAGCTGTGGCGTCGCCGCATCCTGCGCGAAGCAGCTGGGGATTCTTACGACTTCACGCACGATAAGCTGCGCGAGGTGTGCTACGAGGGTATGAGCGCGGCGCGGTCTGGCGCGCCGGCGCCTGGCAGAGGCGCAGCAAGGCTGAACTCGGCGCCGGTCGAGAAGGTTGTGAGAGTGGCCTTCACGCCCTCTACGCCAGACGGTACACGACGATGAGATACACGCCGCACGCAATGGTCACCAGCCCTTCACCGAGGCCGATTGCCAACACCGTGCGATCTGCTCGGGCGGCCGGTCGCGTGCCCCACGCCGCGCGCGCAAACAGCAGGACATACAGCGGCGCCACCGCCCACGGCATCCAACCGGCGAGAACCAGCAGTGATGCGAGGACCAGACCGGCGCCATAGTGACCCAGCACCGAGACGCGCGGCGGTGCAAGCGCCACGCCTTCGCCGTCGGCCACCTTCAGCGCCTGTCGCCTGCGCCGCAGCCGCCATCGCGAATAGAGCACCCCGCCCACCCCGACGATGGCAGTGAGCAGCCACAGCACCGGCGCACGGATCGTCCAGGCGCCGGTGGAGGCGTAATGAGCGCCCGTCGCAGCCAAAGATAGCCCGGCCGTGCCGATGACCTCGCTCCACAGCGTGCGCGCCCGTCGCGCGTTGCCCGCCCACAACTGAAGCGCCAGCAGCCCCGCACCCACGATTCCGAGCGGGACCAAGCCCCAAAGCTGCGCCGACAACAGCAAGACGCCGCTCCCCAAGATGAGCCCCACGCAGAGGGCCAGCCAGGCCAGCAACAGAGGCAGGTCCGCGCGCGTTCGCCTGCCGCGCCAACTCTTGAGCGCCAGATCGAGCGGCTGGCGTGCGAAGAAGAGAGCCAGCGCAGCAACGGTGAAAGCAATCGCCCGGGCATTGACCTGGCCGGCGACGCCGAGACCCACCGCCAACGGCGTCAGGAAGAGAAACCAGCCGCCATGCTCCCGAGGCAGCAGTAGCTTCAGGCGCGCCGGCGCGGCGGCCGGTTTCGGGTTTCGCAGATCGATCGGTCCTTGCATTTCCACGATGCGACAGCTCAAGACGGCCACCCAGGCTGCAGAACGGTGGCGATGCAGGCGGCAAGTAGAATGACCAGGAGATGAAGATTCGAGGTGTGGAAGAGCCGCCAGGCCCGTCCGATGGACGGATCCGCAACCAGCTGCCCCCCACGCGCCAGCAGGAGCGCGGTCATCACCAGCGCGGGGATGAGGTAGATCAGGCCAAGTCCGGGCTGCAAGGCTAACAGCAAGGCCGCGATCCCCACGCCGACCCCATGCGCCAGACTCCATCCCGCGGCCACGCGACGGCTCACTGTCACCGGCAGCATCGGCACCTTGACCTGGGCGTAATCGTCGCGATAGACCAGCGCCAGACTCCAGAAATGTATCGGCGTCCAGAAGAAGAGCAACAGCGCCAACAGCAATGCGGCCGGGTCGGCCCAATCGCCCACAGCCGCCGACCCGCTCAGCACGGCGCAGCTTCCGGCCAGACCGCCGACAACGATGTTCAGGTGGGTGCGCGGCTTCAGCCAGAGGGTGTAGACCACCACGTAGATGAACGCACCCAGGAACAGAAAGGCGGCCAGGATCGGATTGGATCGCAGCGTCGACAATACGGCCCCGGTGACCAGGACGATGCCCGCGACGAGCGCCACGCGGGGATCGCCGGCGCCTGTCGCCAGGGGCCGTCGCGTGCGCGTGCGCCGCATCAGGGCATCGCGATCGCGTTCGACGTATTCGTTGAGCGCAGACGCGCCGCCCGCGCTCGCTGTTCCGACCGCCAACAGGACGGCAATCGCCGGCCAGCCAGGACGGCCGTCGGAAGCAAGAAATGCGCCGGCCAGCGCGGCCAGAAGCAGCAGTGCAACGATCCGCAGCTTGAACAGCGCGACGATCACCGCACCGATCCGGGGCCCTTTTGAGGCGGAGACCGCCGGGCTATCGGTCGCGTTCATTCCCGCAGGCTCCAGGCCAACCGGTGATTCAAATACACTGCCGTCGCGAACATGAGCAGAGCAGTCGCCTGATGGAGCAGCGCCAGCCAGAGGGGTACGCCGAACAGCACCACGCTGACGCCCAGACCGATCTGCACGAGGATGATGGCGACCAGGAGAGCGGCGCTCCTGCGTATCTGCTGTCCACCCGCTGTCGCGCTCGTGCGCTGGCGAAGGTAAAGCCACAGTGCGATTCCCAACACGACGAATGCCAGCCAACGGTGGATGAAGTGCACCGTCAGCGGCGTCTCGAGCACGCTCGCCAGCCACGATTCGGCAGATGAAAGCAGGCCGGCCGGCACGAGTGCACCGTTCATCAGCGGCCAGGTGTTGGAGACATGTCCCGCCTTCAGACCTGCCACCAGGCCGCCGTACGCGACCTGCACGACGATGATCGCCAACGCCGCCAGCCCCCACCCCGACCAGCGCGGTCGAGTGGCGTCGCCGTGCCCATACAGGCGATCCAGACCCAGCCACATCGCCAGCGCCAGGAGGGTCAACGCAATCAACAGGTGGATTGTCAGGCGAAAATGACTCACGTGCGGCCGGTCGATCAGCCCACTCGAGACCATGTACCACCCCATGAACCCCTGGAGCGCAAACAGGAGCACGATGAGCAAGAACGGCCCCGACTTGCGCCAGGGAATGACCCCTTTCCACAGGAAGTATGCGAGCGGAAGGACCACGATCAGGCCTGCGATGCGGGCGATCAGCCGATGCGCCCATTCCAGGTAGAAGATGCGCTTGTAGCCATCCAACGTCATGGTCGCGTTGACGATCTTGAACTCAGGCGTCTGTTGATACTTGGTGAATTCGTCCTGCCACGCCTGCTGACCGATCGGCGGAAACACACCGCTGATCGGATTCCACTCAACGATCGATAGACCTGAGCGCGTGAGGCGCACGTAACCGCCCACAATGACCATCAGACCGACCAGTGTTGCGACCGTGAACAGCCAGATGAGAACTGCTCGATTGCCCCGTTCCGACATACTCCGCCCCCATGGTATCGAAAGAACTGCTCAACCCCCTGACTCTGCACTCCTATTCTAACCAAAGCTACTCCCAACGTGCAAACGCATTCGTCGCGCAGAACCAGGATAGCAGTGGCTACGATCGTGAGCCCATCGTGCTGATGAGCCAGAAGGCACGACCAACTCCCGTCCTTCATTCTGTCACAATAATGCGGCCAGTCATGCGGTGGAGCGGCTTCCACCAGACGCGTTGCATGGAAGGTTTCCTCCTTGCGGACGTGCAGATGATGGCGGCGGGGATGCCGCGCAAGATGCCAGCAAGGATAACGCAAGCAGCGTTTCAAAAACGTTTCGCGCGCCGTTTCGCTCTTGACTCGAAACGGCGCGCGGACGCGAGACTTTTGTCGTATTCAGCCCCGCGAAACGCTGGTATGCTGATCTTCGTGCCTGCACGCAATCCGTTCGAGGCATGGTCCAAAGGCACTACCGCGCACCGAGGAGACATCGCACCATGAAGCACCTTCTTTCTTCGACTGTGCTGGTTCTTGCGGCGGCCTTGCTACTTGCCGCGTGCCAGCGCGCCACGCCTGCGCCGCCGCTCGAAGGCAAGCCTTTCGATGCCCAGGCCGTGGCGTCCGCCTTCCAGAAGGGCACCTGCGGCGCCTGCCACGTCATTCCCGGCGTGCCCAATGCTGCGGGGACCATCGGTCCCGATCTATCGAAAATGGGCGAGACGGCGCAAGCCACCCTGAAGGAGAAGTCGTATACCGGAAAGGCCAAGACCGTCGCCGACTACATCCGGGAAGCGGTAGTAGCGCCGGACGCTTTCGTGGCCGCCGGCTGTCCGGGCGGCGCCTGCCAGAAAGGCCTCATGCCTGCCGCGCTGGCAAAGACGCTGAGCGATCAGGAGCTCAATCTTGTAGTGCAGTATCTTGCCGGTCTGCCTGGGAAACAGGTCGCCGCGCCGGCTGCTGCGGTGACCACGACCGCCGCGACGCCTGTGCTCGCCGACGCCGAACTCGCCAGCTCCAAGAAGGTCTTCTTCGATCGCTGCGCAGGCTGCCACGGCACGCTGCGCAAGGGCGCCACCGGCCCCGCCCTGACCCCCGACAAGACGCAGCCCAAAGGCACCGCTGCGCTCGCAGCCATCATCTTCAACGGCACGCCGCGCGGCATGCCCGACTGGGGCAAGCAGGGCGTCCTGACGCAGGCCCAGGCGGAGTCGATGGCGAAGTTCCTGCAAGTTGAGCCACCCTCCCCGCCGGAAATGTCGATGGGACAGATGAAGGAGACCTGGAAGCTCTTTGTCCCCGCTGACAAGAGGCCGGCTGCCCCGCAGCACAAGCGCGACTGGGAGGATTTCTTTGCCGTCACCCTGCGCGACGCCGGTCAGGTGGCGATCATCGATGGGGACACCTTCGAAGTGGTCAATAAGGTCGACACCGGCTACGCGGTGCATATCTCGCGCAGCTCGGCGACCGGGCGTTATGTCTACGTTATTGGCCGCGATGGCCGGGCGACCATCATCGACCTGTGGCTGGAGAAACCGGACAAGGTGGCCGAGGTCAAGACGTGCTTCGACGCGCGTTCGATCGAGAGCAGCAAGTACAAAGGGCCGGAAGGGGACTTCTCCGACAAATACGCCGTCGTCGGCTGCTATTGGCCGCCCCACTTCGTTCTGCTCGACGGCCTCACCCTGGAGCCATTCAAGGTTGTCAGCACGCGCAGCTACACCTACGATACCGAGGAGTATCATCCAGAGCCGCGTGTCGCCGCCATCGTTGCGTCGCACTTTAAGCCGGAATGGATCGTGAACGTGAAGGAGACGGGTCAGGTGTGGTTGGTGGACTACACCGACCCGCATGCGCCAGGCATCAAGATGCTCGAGGCGGAGCGCTTCCTGCACGACGGCGGCTGGGACGCCTCGCGTCGCTACTTCCTGGTGGCCGCCAACAACGCCAACAAGGTCGCCGTGATCGATGCACAGGAGGGCAAGCTCACTGCGCTGGTGGAGACGCCCAAGATCCCGCATCCCGGACGCGGCGCCAACTGGATCGATCCCCAATACGGACCGGTATGGAGCACCGCGCACCTGGGCGACCCGTCCCTGGTCGCCATCGGCACCGACCCAAAGGGCCATCCGGACCAGGCCTGGAAGGTGGTGCGCAACATTCAGCTGCCCGGCGCCGGCAGCCTGTTCGTGAAGTCGCATCCGAACAGCCCGTGGATCTGGGTTGACCATGGCTTGAACTCGGACGAGAAGGTGCAGCGCACCGTGTGCGTGGTCGCCAAGACCGACCCCACGAAGACCGCCAAGTGCTGGGAGGTGGCCAATTACGGCCGCGCCGTGCACTTCGAGTACAACAAGGAGGGGACGCAGGTGTGGGTCAGCGTCTGGGGCCGCGCCGACGAGCCGGGCAAGACCGGCGAGATCGTGGTCTACGACGACAAGACGCTGAAGGAGGTCGCTCGCATCCCCGACCTCGTGACGCCGACCGGCAAGTTCAACGTCTATAACACGGTGAGGGACATCTACTGATCCCCAAGAGGGGCGGGGGCGGGCGCGGCCCGCGCCGCCCCCCG
>CAYRFV010000028.1:24967-31313 GCA_964423545.1 uncultured Anaerolineales bacterium
CTAAAAAACACCGGTTAGTCAAAAATACTCACCCCCATGGGGGGCGCCGCCGCCCGCGCCGCGCCCCGCCCCTCTTGAAGACCGCCCTACCGCAGTTTGCCGCTCCACCTCGTTCGCGGTTAAATGGAGCCATGAGCACTTCCTCCCGCTTCGTGGCCCTTCGCCATCATGACTATCGGCTATTGTGGACCGGCCAGTTCATCTCCCTCATCGGCGCCCAGATGCAGATTGTGGCCATCAACTGGCACATCTATCAACTCCTACAGGGCGCCAGTTTCACCCGCGAGCTGTTTGGGCGTCAGATAACGCTGAGCAGCGAGGCCCTGGGACTGGGCGGCGTAGGCCTGGCGCGCATCGTCCCGATCGCCATCTTCGCCCTCGTGGGCGGCGCGTTGGCCGATATGCTGGATCGGCGCAAGCTGTTGATCTGGACCACGTCGATCGCCGCAGTGTTCGCCGGTCTGCTGGCGCTAGTGAGCCTCACCGGTCGCGAGAGCGTGTGGGCGATCTACCTCTTGACGGCGGCCGGTGCGGCCACCGTCGCATTCTCAGGGCCGGCATTCCAGTCGCTCCTCCCCAACCTGGTGCCGCCGGAAGACCTGACCAATGCCATCGGTCTCAACTCGCTGATGCGGCAGGTCGGCACGATCGCCGGGCCGGCGTTGGCCGGTCTCCTGATGGCCGCGGTCGACATCGGCTGGGTGTATGCGGCCAATGCTATCTCGTTCATCGGCATCCTGGCAGCGCTGGCGGCCCTCCGCTACCGCGGCGCGGCCGCCAGCCGCAGCACCGGCTTCGGATGGAAGGCGATCGTCGAGGGATGGCGCTTCGTCCGCGGGGCACGCATCATCTGGGGAAGCATGCTGCTGGACTTTTTTGCCACGTTCTTCAGTTCGGCGACCACGCTCCTGCCCTTGGTGGCCGGCAATATACTCGGCCTGGGAGCAGCAGGATACGGCGTCCTCTCCACCGCTAACGCGGTCGGCTCGCTGATGGCCGGGCTGGTCATCTCATTGCGCCGCGACGTCTACCGCCAGGGCGTGGTGCTGCTGGGCAGCGTTGCGCTCTACGGGCTGGCGACGGCCCTCTTCGGCCTGTCGGCCAACGTCCTGTTGAGCTATCTCTTCTTCGCCTTGATCGGCGCCAGCGACACCGTCTCCACGATCATCCGCCAGACCCTGCGCCAGATGATGACCCCTGACCGGCTGCGCGGCCGGATGACCGGCATCAACCAGATCTTCTTCATGGGCGGTCCGCAGTTGGGCGAATTGGAGGCCGGCTTCGTGGCATCGGTCTTCGGGGCGCCCTTCGCCATCGTCAGCGGGGGTGTCGCCACGATCGTCCTGACCGCCTACATTGCGTGGCGCTACCCCGGTCTGCGCCGTTACACGCGGGCCACCCTGGTCGAAGATCAGGCCCGCCTCGCTCAGGTCGCGCCCTGAGCCGATGCACCCCGGCCGACGAGTCGTGAGATAAAAGTCCCTGACAGATGGCGTCCTTCCGGCTATGCTGCACGAAATCGAAGGGGGAGGTCTGCTCCTTGTTATCGCGTCTTCGCTACCCACTGCTCCTCATCGCGCTGCTGACGCTGCTCGCCGCGACCTGGGCCGGGCTGCTGCGCATCGGCTGGCTGCTGCCGGCTTCGAGCGGCCTGGCCGCAGCACACGGGCCATTGATGGTTTCCGGCTTCCTCGGAACATTGATCGGACTGGAGCGCGCGGTGGCGCTGGCTGCGTTGGGCCGGCGCTGGGTCTACGTCGCGCCCGCGCTCTCCGGCCTTGGGGCCCTGACCAGCCTCTTCGGACTGCCGATCGGCCCGGTGCTTTTATCTGCTGGCAGCATCGCGCTGGTTGCGGTGTTCGGCGAGATCATCCGCCGCCAGCCCGCGGCCTTCACCTACACCATGGGGGTCGGCGCCCTGCTCTGGGCCGCGGGCAACGTCCTGTGGCTGGCCGGCCGGCCGATCTTCCTCGTGGTGTGGTGGTGGGCCGGCTATCTCGTGCTCACCATCGCGGGCGAACGACTGGAGATGGCGCGGCTCGTGCGCTTGCCGCGCTGGGCGATGGGACTCTTCCTGGCCTGCACCCTCCTGTTCGTCGCCGGCTTGCTCCTGCTCACGTTCACGGCGCCGGCCGGCGCCGGGCCTCAGGTCGTGGGGTTGGCGTTTCTGCTGCTGGCCCTCTGGCTGTTCCGCTTCGACCTGGCGCGCAAGACGGTGCGGCGCACCGGACTGACACGCTTCATTGCTGCCAATCTCCTGATCGGGTACGGCTGGCTGGCCGTGAGCGGCATCCTGCTGCTGCGCTTCGGCCTTGTGGCCGCTGGCCCGATCTACGATGCCCAACTACACACCCTCTTCCTTGGTTTCGCCTTCGGAATGATCTTCGGCCACGCGCCTGTGATCTTTCCGGCCGTGTTGGGCCGACCGATCCACTACGGAGCGCACTTCTACGGGCATGTGATCCTGCTGAACGCCTCGCTGGTTCTGCGGGTGGCGGCGGACCTGGCGGCTTTGCCTGAGCTGCGGCGATGGAGTGGGATGCTCAACGGCTTCGCAGTGCTGCTCTTCCTGGTGGTCACGGCGCTCTCCCTGCGCGGCCATGCGCAGGCATCCTCGCAGCCCCCCTCACCGCCACGCGATTGAGACCCTCGCGGCCTGCGCGGCCCCCTCAGGCCCCCTCCGGCGATTTGACATGGGGCGCGAGCCGTGGTATCTTTCGGTTAGATCGTTCCAAAGATCGATTCAGAGCCAGCCATGCTCAGGATGCGCACTTCCCTACGCAAACCCAAACCGCCCAGACGGGTCACACTACAGGATGTAGCAGACCATGCCGGCGTTTCGCGCGCCACCGCCTCTCTGGTCGTGCGCGACAGCCCGCTCGTCACGGACGAGACTCGAGAGCGGGTGCTTGCGTCGATGACGGCGTTGGGTTATGTCTACAATCGGGCTGCTGCCAGCCTGCGCAGCCGGCGATCACACGCCATTGGGCTGGTTGTTACAGACATCACCAATCCATTCTTTGCCCAGATGACGATCGGCAGCGAAGCGGCCCTCGAGGAGGCCGACTACGCCGTGCTGCTCGGCAACACCTCTGATCGCCTGGCGAAGCAGGATGTCCTCCTGGAGGCCATGCACAGCTATGCAGTGGACGGAATCCTGCTGGCGCCTGCCACGGACACGACGATCGGGACGATCGAGCGCCTGCGCCAGTGGCGCCTCCCCTTTGTCCTGGTCGTTCGCTACCTGTTCGATGTGGAAGCGGATTACGTCGGCGCTGACAATCTGGCCGGCGCCGAGATGGCCGCCGAGCACCTGATGGCGCACGGACACCGGCGCATCGCCTTCGTGGGCGGCCCGGCCAACTCCTCAGCCCGTCGCGATCGCTCGCAGGGGCTCCGCAACGTTCTGGCGCGACACGGTCAACCGGTCGATGAGTCCCTGTTCATCAACAGCCCCGTCACGCGCGACGGAGGCCGCCAGGCTATCTTCGACTTACTGGCAGCCGCCGATCCCCCCACGGCCGCCCTGTGTTACAACGACATCGTGGCCTTCGGCGTCATGCTCGGCCTGCAGGCGACGGGCCGCAGGCCCGGCCGCGATTTCGACGTGGTCGGGTTCGACGACATCGAAGAAGCTGCGCTTTGGCAGCCCGCGCTGACCACGGTGGCGATCGACCCCCAGCGCATCGGCATCGAGGCGGCCCGGCTGCTCCTGGAGCGTATCGAGAACCCGGATGCGCCGCCCCAGCGCGTGATCCTGCCGCCGCGGCTGATCGTGCGCGAGTCGTGTGCGGCCTGCTCGAGGCTGGACCGGCTCGTCGAGCTCGTCGAGACCGCAGCCTGATTCGCCCTGACCGCGCTGCGGAACAACAGCCGCAGCGCCCGTGCATGAGGATTAGATCGTTCCAAAGATCGCTCCAGCGCATTCGGGACCGCATACGGTAGTGATGCGCCGAGATCGGCATCGGCAGAGGAGGCGCTTCTGAGATAAGACCAGACGTGTGAAACATGGTTCGCACCAGCCACCGCCCGGCATCCTAACCATCATCTGGTTCACTAAGGAGGAACCGCAATGAGCACCCGCAAACTGTCACGTCGCGAGATGCTGAAGCTGTCCGGCGCGTTTGCCGCCACCGCCATGCTGGCGGCCTGCGCTCAGCCGGCGCCCGCCCCGGCTCCCGCCGCCAAGGCGGAACCAACCAAGGCCCCGGCGGCAGCGGCCACCACGGCGCCGCCTCAACCCAAGGCGGAGCCGACCAAGGCCGCCGCGCCGGCGGCTGCCGGCGCGCAGCGGGTCGAGCTGTGGACCGGCTTCGGCCAGGGCCGCATGGCCGACGCCGAGAACGGCGCCGTGAAGAAGTTCAACGAATCGCAGAACAAGTTTGCCGTCGAACACATCGTTGTGCCCTGGGGCGATCTGGTCAACAAGGTGCTAGCTTCCACCGCCGCCAAGAATCCGCCCGATGTCTACCGCGGCTGGGCCTGGGTGGTGGGTGACCACGCGCCCCTCGGCGGTCTGACCGACCTGACCCCCTTCATCAACGCGGACACGAGCTTCAAACCCGATGACTTCTGGCCTGGCACGCTCGAGCAGATGAAGTACCTCGGCAAGTACTACGGCGTCAGCATCTCCACGATGGTGCAGATGCTGTACTACAACAAAGACCTGATGCAGGCCAAGGGCATCCCCACGGACAAGGTGCCGGACAACCTCGAGGACTGGGAGGCCATCGGCGAGAAGCTCTACGAGAAGCAGGGCAACAGCATCAGCCGCATCGGCTTCTGCCCCTGGATCCCATCCGCTGAGAACTGGCTGTGGTCTCCCACGCGCAACATCCCTGTCTGGGATGCCGAGCAAGGCAAATGCACGGCCAACAACCCGCAGATGGTGGAGCTGCTCAACTGGCAGAAGGGGTATGCCAAGAAGTATGGCACCGAAGCGCTCCAGGCTTTCTCGAGCAGCTACGGCGGCAACAACTATGGCCGCAACACGCCGGATGGCATCTACTATACCGGGAAGATCGGCGTCTGGGGGCTGGCCACCTGGCTCTACAACGACATGAAAGAATACGGCCCCAAGGTCAATTTCGGCGTCACCAAGATACCCTCGCCCAAGGGGGTCAAAGGCAAGCCTGGCCACTTGAATGCCAACTTGTATCTGATGCCGGCTGGCTCCAAGAACCCGGCCGGCGGCTTCGCGTTCGGCAACTTCATGAGCAGTGATCCATGGGTGGCCGTTAACAAAGCCGTGCCGGACTCCGTCACCCCCTCGCGGAAGAGCAACGCCAACAATCCGGAGGTCGAGAAGGCTGCGCCCTGGATCCCGCTGGCTCGCGAGATCATCGCCGATGCCTGGCCGATCCCAAGCATGCCGGCCTCCGGCGCCTACGGCCGGAACTTGGCGGACGCCCTCAATCGCGTGCTCTGGGACAACGTGGATCCCCAGGTCGCGCTCGACGATGCCGTCAAGGCGACTCAGCTCCTTGTGGATAAGGCGCTGAAGAAGTCATAGCCTATCGGATCCACGCACGTCACCGCTCCGGTTCGCCTCGTTCCGCCGGAGCAACCGGAGCGGTGCGATGGCGTGTCCTGCCGCAGAAGGAGAACTCCACATGGCGTCAGACTCACAGATACAACGGCTCAGCCGTTCGCAACGGTTGACTGCCGGGCTGCATATTCGGGTGACGAGCCCGAAGACCCGCAACCTGCTGTGGGGCCTCTTTTTCATCTCGCCGTGGATCATAGGGTTTCTGGCCTTCATGGTTTACCCGATCCTGGGCTCGCTTTACTACAGCTTTACCAACTTCAACGTGCTGCGGTTCGAGTCGGAGTGGATCGGTCTGGCCAACTACCGTGAGATCTTCACCCAGGACCGGCTCTTCCGGCTTACACTCTCGAATACTTTCCGATACGCAGCCATGTTCATTTCGATTGCTACCATCCTGGACATCGTGGCCGCGTTTCTTCTGAGCCTGCGGGTGAAAGGTCTCGCGGTCTACCGCACCATGCTCTTCCTGCCCGTGATGACCCCGGCTGTCGCGGCGGCGATGACCTGGGTGTGGATTCTCAATCCCAAGCATGGACTGGTCAACGGCGCTCTGGCGGTGTTGGGCATCCAGGGCCCGCCCTGGCTGGCCTCGCCCCGCACCGCGCTGTTTTCGCTGGTGTTGGTGGCAGTATGGGCGAGCGGACGAGCGGTGCTGATCTACCTGGCAGGCATCCAGGACATCCCGGGCCACTTGTACGAGGCGGCTGAGATTGACGGCGCAAATCCGTGGCATCGCATGCGCCACATCACGCTGCCGCTGTTGACCCCGGTGATGCTCTTTAACGTGGTGACCATGCT
>CAYRFV010000029.1:0-31278 GCA_964423545.1 uncultured Anaerolineales bacterium
TCACCGTCATCATGGCGGCCGGCGTTGCGCTGGCCGCCGACGGCGTGCTGGCCGCGGTCGGGACCGCAGTCAGCCCCATCGCCTTCACGGCGGCCACGCCAGGCGCCATCGGCGAGTGGGCAACGCTGCAGATCGGCGGCAGCGGGTCGCGCCTGAGCTATGTCACGCTGGAAGGGGGCGGCGCCGGGGGCGGCGCGACCCTCTCCGTGGGGTCCAACGGATTGCAGGCGGATCACCTCACCGTGCGGAACGCCGGCGGGGATGCCATCCGAGGCGGCAGCGCGAGCATCACGGCATGCACGCTGACCAACATCGCAGGCGATGGTGTGGTCAACGCAACACCTTGGGCCGGCGACATCATCGCGACGGGGTGCTACTGGGGTTCGGCCAGCGGGCCGTACCATCCCACGCTCAACCCGGAGGGGAAAGGCGTGCCGATCAGCGACGGCGTGAAGTTCTCGCCGTGGAACCCGGCCTATCGGGTGCCCGGCGACGGCCGGCTCAGCGGCATCCGGGTGGCCAGCAACGGCAACGCGGCGCAGGTGCAGCACTTCGGCTACGATCGCACCGGCCGGCTCACCTCGCTGTCCAGCAGCGGCTACACCACCTACACCCTGGGCTATATCTATGATGCGGCCGATCAGCTGCGGGAGCGCAGGTCAACCGACGGCAGCGGCCTGACCTTCGCCTATGAGTACGACGCTGCCGGACAGATGATCCGAATAGCGATCAGCGGCGCGAAGGGCCTCTTGCTGCGGGAAGATTATGCCTACGACGCAGGCGGCAACCTGATCACGGTCACGTCGGCGCAGGGCGGGGACTCCAGCTACGGCTACGACGCGAACAACCGGCTAACCAGCGCGACCGGTCCGGGCCTGAACGCGGGCTACAGCTATGACGCCGCGGGGAATCGCACGGCCGCGGGCGGAGTGTCCTTCACCTATGACGCCGGCGGCCGGCTGGTCGGCAGCTCGGACGGCGGCAGCTACAGCTATGACGCGGCCGGCAACCTGAGCACCCGAACGCGCGGGGGCGCGTCCGATGCTTTCACGTGGGACGGCCAGGGGCGCCTGGTGCGCATCGACCACGCCAACGGGACCCATAGCGCGTACCGCTATGACGACGCGGGCCGCCGGGTCAGCAAGCGCAAGCCGGACGGAACGACGATCTACTACGTCTATGCGGGCAACCTGCTGGTCCAGGAACTGAACGCCGCGGGTGCGGTGCTCGCCAGCTACACCTACGATGGGCTGGACCGGCCGGTGACGATGTGGCGCGGCGGTCGGACCTACGCCTACCTGTTGGACCGCCTCGGCAGCGTGCGCGGCCTGGCGGACGCAGCCGGCAACCTGGTCGCGTCGTACCGCTACGATCCGTGGGGCAACCTGCTCGCGAGCACCGGGACGATTGCCAATCCGCTGCGCTTCACCTCGCGCGAGTACGACGAGGAGAGCGGGCTCTACTTCTACCGGGCGCGGTACTATGATCCGGTGGTGGGTAGGTTTATCAGTAGGGATCCGGCTCGCCTGGCGGGCGACCCGAACCCATACGCGTATGTGCGAAACAGCCCTGTCAACTTTGTGGACCACGATGGTGAGATTGCGATGTTCGTCCCCCTCATCTACAGTGGGGCGCGGTACATTGCAATGGAGGCAGCACGAGGGGCCGCTAAGGAAGTGGTTAAGGAATTGATGAACGGAGCAACATCAGGCGGCACCAGTCCGGGTAAGTTGGCGCAAGCCGTGGTAGGGGGCGCGATCTCGGGTGCTGTCGGTGGCGTACTGAAGCCGTTGGGTAACGTCTTCTCGAAGGCCGCTGGATCGTTCGCGAAAGAACTGTACAACCAGTACGAATCAGGCTGTGGTTATGATGTCGGAAAGCTCGCATGGGAAACCGCAAAGGGTGCTCTGAAAGGCGCGAAGAAATGGCCAGATCCGCGAGATCCGGGGGCAGATAAGATCGTGAAGGGCGGAGAACAGGCACTGAAAGCGGGCTATGATAAGCTCATGCGAGGTCTGAGAAACGCTATTCTGTCAGGTCGGATCAGATATGGTCCCATGAAGCCCTGAGCCCCCTCTTGGGGGCTCAAGACGCCAGGTAGTAGTCCCATATGTGACGCTGACCCGGCATGTATAGCTGCCTGGTCGTGCAGCGGCTCCCTTGCGCCTACCGCATCGACTCCGGCCGGCCGTTATCGAGGTGGAACGAACAACCCCGGCTCGCAGGAGCCGGGGTTGCGCACCTCAGGCGGACACCATGCGGATCAGGCGAGGCCCAGCGCCTTTTCCACCTTCGGCAGATCGAAGTTCAGGATGATCGTCCCTTTGATGTCGAAACACGGCGTCGTCTCGTTGCCATTCGCATAGCCGCGCACGCGAGCCGCCGAGGCTCGGTCCTTGGTGATGTCGATCTCGACGAAGGGGATGCCTTTCTCCTTCAGCCAGATGCGCGCCCGCTTGCAGCCAGGACACCACGAGGTGCAGTACATGATGACATCGGCTTCTGGCCGGGGCGCGGGTGGCAGCGCCTGGGCCGCTGCCACCGCTTTGGCTGACCACGCACGCGTCAGCGATGGCTCGATCCTGGCAAGCTCACCGAAGAGCACCTCATTGTCAGGTTGCTCGTCGATGTCGTGGATATCGATGTAGCGGATCACGCCCGTCTTGTCGATGATAAACAGAGCCCGCTCACTCTTCCCGTCAGCACGCAGCACACCATACTGCTGGGCCACCCCGCCGTGAGGCCAGAAGTCGCTGAGCAACGGGTAGTTGATGCCGCCCAGGCTTTCGCCCCAGGCCCGCAGGCAATCCTTGCTGTCTACGCTCAGACCCAGAACCTGGGTCTCGACCCCATCGAACCGGTCTTGTGCGACCTGGTAGGACGGGATCTGGCTTGTTCAGACGGGGGTCCAGGCCAACGGGAAGAAGGCCAGGACCACATTCTTCTTGCCGCGGTAGTCGCTGAGGCGCACCGTGCGGCCATCATGGCTCTTGAGCGCAAAGTCAGGAGCCCTCTGTCCTACTGTGAGTGCCATGCTACCTCCTGTTTTGGGTTTCACCTAATGCCCACGCCGCTTCTTTGGCGACGCCAGTGTCCGGGTCCGCCGTCGCCGCCTCGAGGGCTTCAGCCGCAAGCGGGCTCCCGATATAGCCCAGAGCCGTCGCAGCATTCATGCGCACCACCGGATTGCTCGAGCGCAACGCGGCCACCAGATCGAAAGCGGCGGCAGATCCCAGCGCCTGAAGCGCCTTCAGCGCATTGTGGATCACCGATTCCTGGGAGCTGCTCAACGCCGACACGAGCGAATCGACGGCTTCCGGCGTCCCGATCTGCGCCAGCGATTCAGCGGCTGTGCGTTGCACCAGCACATCCGGATCGCGCAGCGCGCGCGTCAGCGCTGCGGTGGCGTCCACGTCACCGCGCTGCCCGAGCGCCAGCGCCGCCCGGAAGCGCACATTCGGATCGCTGTTGTCCAAGTCCGCGCGCAGCGCTTCGAGCGCTTGCGCGGTCGCCAGATCGCCCAACGCCTGGGCCACATACAGGCCGACGGCCGGATCAGGGTCACCCAGCGTGTCCAACAACTGCGGCACCGCGCCTACGTCTCGGGCCCGCCGGATTGCCTGGACGGCCGCAGCCCGCTCGGCCGGATCTGCCTTGTGGAGACCTTCGTAGTCCGGCTGATCGGCCCGGCCGAAACGCGATCCGAGCGCCAAGACGGCCAGCACCAGCAAGGTGACACCGAGCACGGGGTTCGCAAATCGCGACAAATGCGTCCTGACCTGAATCATACCTTATCCTGTCCACGTCGTAGATTCGGTGAACACCTACGGCAGACACCATACACCTCTCGGCGGTCGTTTTCCGTAGGCTCATTCACGGTTCGATAGACGCTGCCGCCAGGTGTTTCGATCCAGGTGAGGCGCCTACCGCGTCAAGCGGTGCGCCAGCCAGTCTCCGATGCCGGCCAGATCCTCGGTTGGCAGATAGTGTCCGGCGTGCGCGTCAAACAGGATGCGCGCCTGCGCCGGGATATCCTCATCGCCTGCCCACAGCAGCACCGCTACGGGCAGCCGGGGAAACGCCTCGAACCGGTAGGCCGCATCGGCCAGGGCCAGCGACCGACCGCCCAGCATTTCAGCCGCGTGGCGGAAGCGATCCAGATCGCCACCCAGCTTGCCCGCGAGCAGGCCTTCCGCGTGACCGGAAAACGCCTGGGCGTAGAACATGCCATCTGGCAGCTCGCGAAACGCCAGCCAGCGCTCGGCCGGCGGCGTGCCGTCGGCAGTCAGCAGATGGTGCAGGAGCACGATCCGGATCGACACGTGCGCATCACGCATCGGCTCCTCAGCGTGGGCCGGGTTGGCAGCGCGCACCTCGCCAGCCGGATGCGTCACGAGGTGCGATCGGCCGAAGAACGGCACGATGATCCCCCCATGCGGTGACAGGGAGCAGTCCGCCAGCGCGGCGCAACGCGCCGGGTCAGCCATAGACCAATCGGCGCAGGCGCGGTCGAGGGCGAACTGAAAGCGGCGATTCGGGTCGAGTTGTGACATGCGGGCGTAATGCGAGACGAGAGAGGCGAAATGCGTGATCGGCCGTCCGCGACGGCTGCAGTTGCTGGCCGTCCTACTGTCGCGGGTTCGTGTACTCCCCGCCGATCAGCTCGCGTGCGATGATCATGCGCATGATGTTCATGCCGCCTTCGGCGCCGATGGAATAGGAACGCACGCCGCGGATGCCCATCTCGATCGGGTACTCCTTGCTATACCCCATCGCGCCCAGCCAGTTCGCCACCTCGTTGAAGGTCTCAAACGCCATGATGGGCGCGCGCAGCTTGGCCATGGCGCCGTAGAGGGCGATATCCTTGTGCTTGAACCCGCCGTGGGTGTACATCTCGTCGGCCATCCACGCGGCTTTGTAGGTGAGCAACCGGGCGGTTTCGATATCGACGAAGCGCTCGGCGGCCGGGAAGTTGACCCCCTGGTTGGCCGCCAATGGCCTGCCGAACGACTTGCGCTGCTTGATATACTCGACGCCCATCTGCAGCGCTGCCTCCGCTGCGCCGACACAGGTGGCGCCGATCAGGGCGCGTGCAAAAGTGAATCCTTCCATGGCGTAGTAGAAGCCGCGGCCCGCGTCGCCGATCCGATACCGATCGGCGAGTGGCATGTTCTCCATGCTGAACCCACCGGTTGAGATGCCTGTGCGGCCCCAGTTCTCGACCAACGTCGTCGTGACGTGCGGGTTGTCCTTGAGTGAGACAGCAAAAAAGGTGAAGCCCCTGTGGCCGGCTGCGGGATCGGTGCGCACGAGGGTCATGTGACAGCCGCCCATGCGCTGCGCCTCTTTGATGCCGCTGATGTAGAGCTTCTCGCCGTTCAGCACCCAGTTGCCATCGGGGGCCTGCTCGCCGCGGCAGCGGGTGGCTCCCTCGATATCCGAGCCTCCGCCGGGCTCAGTCGTGGCAATGCCCAGGAACGCCTTGCCGGCCGTCACTTTCGGCAGAAGCTCCTCTTTCAATGCCGGACTGGCGTAGCGATCGAAGATGAACCCCCACGAGGCCTGCACCAGGTACATCACCGGCAGCGCCAGGCTGATCTCGGCCCGGCCCAACTCCTCGGCTGCGATGGTCGCCATGGTGACGTTCATCCCCTGGCCGCCGTACTGCTCCGAAACGGTCGGCGCCCAGAGCCCCATCTGAGCCATCCCCTGGATGATGTCCTCCGGGATCGTGTGGCCGCTGTCGATCTCGCGCACGCGCGGGGCGATTTTTTTCTGTGCGAAATCCCGCACCGCTTTGCGCCACATCTGTTCTTCTTCGGTCCAGCCGAAGTTCATGGGGTTTCCTCCTCGAAACTCAGTCCGTCTCCTCGGCCGCCATCGCCTTCACCAGATCGCTGCTGGAGATGATGCCGGCCACCGTATCGTCATCGATGACCAGGGCGTTTTGAATACCGACACGCGCGAACAGCTGCGCCACAAACGGCAGCCGCAGGTTGGGCGTGATTACGATCAGAGGTTTCACCATGATCTCGACCACGCGCACGCGCGCTGGCGCCAACGACTTGGCGAGGAGCCGATAGACGATCTCCTGATAGGTGACCATGCCATAGGCATCCTGCTCATCGGCGCGATCGACGACAACGGCCTGACAGCCGCACCGGAGCATGGCCTCGACCGCTTCCTGGACGGTCGCCAGGGGCGGCACCACGACGAAGTCCTGGTTCATGACGTCACGGGCGCGCAGCGAATAGAGGCGATGTTCTTCCATGGGTCAGTCCTTATGAACGCAGCCGAGGCCGACGCCCGGCAGGCGAACGCCATTCTAACACGAAGCGCGTGCACCGCCAAAGAGGTGTGGCGGGAACCCCCCACTCCCCGCCCTCGTCACAGTTCAGTAGAGCGCCGCTGCTGGAGCAGCGCCCGCTGCCAGAGCAGCGTTTGCTGTCAGAGCAGCGTCTGCTGCCTGGCTGCGTTCGCTATCTATGGTACAATGTCAGGCATCCTGAGCTGCTGATCGCCGGCTGCCCGGCGCATGGAGGTCATCCTTTGTCAGTCAGGCGCTGCGCCTTGCTCCTGGTCATTGCCCTTTCGTTGGTCGCTTGCAGCGGAAAGAAGCCACCGGCCACGCCGGCGGCCTTGACTTCCGCACCGACGTTGGTCCCCACGTTCACTCCCACACTGCCTGTCTTGGCTTCCGTACATGCGCCGGCCAAGACGGAAGCCGCGCCCAGCCCGGTTGCCACGCCTACCCCGACTACCCAGCCCACGGCAACGATGACGCCGACCGTCACGCCCCAACCGAGTGCGACCCCTGCGCCTTCGGCGCGATTGGCGCTTGGCCGCTACCTCCAATCCATCGGCGACTGCAATGCAGCCCGCCGGGAGTTTGCAGCAGTTGTTGCGGAAGATGCGATTCCAGCCGACGCGTCGGAGGCTCGCTATCGGCTGGGTCTCTGCTACTTAAGGGACAACGCTTCAGCCGAGGCAGCGACCGTCCTGGCGCAACTGCTGTCGACGGCGCCTCAGACCGACACACATCGGGCTCCGGCTACCTTTCTGCTCGGCGAGGCGTTGGCAGGTCTGGGGCGCTGGCCCGACGCCGAAGCCAGCTTCACCGCGTATCTGCCGCTGGCGCCTGAGCTGAGCTCGTTGACGTGGCAGCGCATCGGCGCAGTGCGCCGAGCCGCTGGCGATCCGCTCCGCGCCACAGAGGCGTACAGCGCGGCGCTCCGGACCTCCCCTGACTGGGAAAGCACGGTCGCCATCCGACGCACACTGGCTGATCTGGCGTTGGCGCGCAACGATATCGCGGGTGCAGTGGCGCAGTACGACGCGCTGCGGGGCGCTTCGACGTCGCCGGGATGGATCGCGCAGATGCAGTGGCTGGCGGGCGCAGCATTGGCGCAGACCGGCGCGCCGGACAGGCCGCCGGAAGCAGCGAAGCAGCGTTGGCAGGCGGCAGTGGATGCCGATCAGACCAGCCCGTTCGCGCATCAGGCGTTGGCCGCGCTTGTTGCGGCGGGTGCGCCGGTCGATGAATATCAACGCGGGCTGACCAACTACTTCAATGGTCGATATGCGCTCGCCAATGCAGCCTTCGACCGGCTCCGCGCCGCCGATCCATCCGGCCGCAAAGGGGATGCCTGGTACTATGCTGGCCTCAGTTATATCAAGCAGGGACAGATCGAACGTGGTCTGGCCGAGCTCGGGAATCTCATCGCGGCCTATCCCGACAACGCGCATTGGGCGGACGCCTGGCTTGCCCAGGCCGATGCGCAGGCGCAGTCCGGCGATGTTGCCGGAGCGATCGCAACCTATCGCCGGTTCGCCAGCCTGCGGCCCGATGCGCCCCAGGCGCCGGTCGCGCTCTGGCGTGCAGCCAACTGGCAGGAAGAATCGGGCGATGCGGCCGGCGCCGCAGACGCGCTGCGGACATTGGCGCGCCGATACCCTGCGTCGGATGAAGGCTGGCGCGCCGCTCAATCCGCCGGCCTGATCTATTTTCGGGCAAAGGATTGGCAGCGCGCGGCCGACACGTGGCGCCAGATGGCAGAGGCGGAGATGGAGCCGTTCACCAAGCCGGTCGCCTACTTCTGGCTGGGGCGGGCGTTGGCGGCCAGCGGCGACGGCGAAGCGGCCAGGCAATCGTGGCAGCGAGCTGTCCAGGCCGACCCACGGAGCTACTACGGGCTGCGGGCCGCAGCATGGCTTGAGAGGACGGCGCGTCCGCCGGCTGTTGCGACCCCGAGCGCGGGCGCGCAGGCATTGGCCGGAGCGGAGAGCGAGCGCAGCGAGTTGGCGGGATGGCTGAGAGGCTGGGCCGGTGAAGGATCGCTGGCGCTGCCGGCTGCCGTGACGGCGGACGCCGATTGGCGGCGCGGGCTGGCATTGCTCGACCTGGGACGCCGTGCCGAGGGGTTGGCAGCCTGGGGCCGGGTGCAGGCCAGGTATGCCAGGGAGCCGTGGACCTTGGCGGCGCTGACGCTCGCCTTCCGCAATGCCGGCGCGAATCGGCTGGCGATCCTCTCGGCAGAGCAGCTCGCTGCACTCTCTCCGGCCGCCAACGTCCAGGGCGCACCCAAGGCCCTGCAGCGGCTGGCTTATCCGCTGCCGTATGCAGAACTGATCCGTGAGGCGGCCGGCAGGCAGACGCTCGATCCGCTGCTGGTGGCGGCATTGATCCGGCAAGAAAGCCGGTTCGAGCCTGCCGTCACCTCCACTGCCGGTGCAGGGGGGTTGATGCAGTTGATGCCAGCGACAGCCGCTTGGGTTGCCGGGCAGCGCGGCCAGCGCGACTTTCAGCCGGAACAGGCCTATTGGCCCTACATCAATGTGGACTTCGGCGCCTACTACCTCAACTGGGCGCTCAAACAACTCGAAGGCAATGTGCCTGCCGCGCTGGCGGGATACAATGGCGGGCCGGGCAACGCAGCGCGCTGGCGCAAGCTGGCTCCGGGTGACGATGATCTGATGGTCGCGCTGATCGACTTCGGGGAGACGCGGATTTACGTACAGCAGGTGTTGACCCAGCTCGACGCATACCGGCGTCTTTACTTACCGGCACAGCAATGACGCCGATGATGCCGGGCATCTTCAAGCGGGTGCGTCGCAGGCCCGCCAAACTCAGCATGGCGGCGGGGTGACTGCGTGTCTCAGGCGGTTCGGCGAACCGAATGCCGGCGTCGCAGGCAGTCTCGACGATCCCCTGCGGATGGCCGGGTGCTTAAAGCACAATTCCTCGGCCCACCCACCGAGGAATTGCGCTGCTCAACCTTATATGGAGGAGGAATCTTGTCGCGATTCGGGTTGCCCCTACCCAAACCGTTATTCTGCGTGCATCATATCCGAGCAAGATTAAGGCAAGATGAGAGGAACATAAAGCTTAGCTCAGTAGAAACGCCGCCAGCGTCAGGGGCAAGGCGCACTCCGGGGCCGCGGCTCCGCCTGAGCGCACGAGGCGGAGCCATGGGTCTCGGCATATCACTCGTCAGGGGGCAACCGTCAGCTTCATCTCCGGCGGCACCACCTGCCACCAGCTATTGCCGGGCTTGAGCGGAATATCCTTGCCCGCCGCATCGACGATGCGGAACGGCGCACGACGTGCGGGCCGAATCCACTTCCCCTCATACACCTTGCCGTCTCGGAACACTTTGGCGGGTCCCTCGCCCCAAAGCTGGATTTCCACGGAGCAGTTCCGACAATTCTGTCCTTCGCCGTCCATCGTGGTGTGATGCTCCAGGATGAGCGTCTTGATGTTGGGTGCGGCAAGAACTACGATGTCGGCGGCGCTGAGCTGCTCGCCGGTCACTTTGTCGACGTGCGGGGCGCCGCCCATCTCGCGTTTCCAACGGCCGGTGGCGGCATCATACGTCCACTTCACCTTATAGAGTGGGTACGGGATGTTGACGCTGCTCGCCGCGCTGCCGCCCTCAGGCGCCGACTGCGAGAACACCCATCCCGCCGAGGGCGCCGGCCGAGCGTTCTGGCCCTTCCTGGCGACGACCTCAGCCAGCTTGGCCGTGTTCGCAAACAGGTTGTCCGGGACGACGATCTGTGGGTCGCGGAAGAAGCCGGGTCCCGCATCGGTTTCGTTGAAGACAGCCTTGCCGAAGTCCGAGGCCTCCAGCTTGTCGATCACCGGCTGCACCCCGCCGGAATACGCCAGCACGGAATCAAAGATGGCCGGCAGCTCCAGGTCGATCAGCCGAGCACTGCGGACGGAGCCCACGCGCGCAGCGTCCTGGCTCTGGTAGAGGGCCGTGAAGCGCGTCTCGCTGTACTCGATAGGGCTCTCGACGACGATATCCGCTTTGTCCAGGCCCGACTGGGGTTGGACACTCCGTTGATTCGCCACCTTGATCGCCATCGGACGGCGTTCCAGCACCTTCGGATCGGCCGGCTTGAGGCCCGTGTACGGCGAGATGCTCGGATCGCGCGCCGGCACGATGATGCTGGTATCGACCGTCGGCGTCGGTGAGGCAGCAGGTGTGGCGGTCGCCGACGGAGTGGGCGTGAATGCCGGCGTCGGCGTATCGGTCGGCGGCGGTGCAGGCGTTGCGGTTGGAATCGGCATCTTGGTCTCGACCGGACGCGGCGTGCGCGTGGGGGTCGGCGTGGGCGTCGCGGGAGCGCTGCCGCACGCGCCCAACAGGGCAACAGCAAGGAGCAGCACGAGCAACCCGCCCGCGATCAGCATGGTGCGAGTTCGATCCGACATGATACCTGCCTCCCCGTCTATCAGGAGTCGATACGAAGAACTAGGCCGGATGGTGGATAGATTCCCGTGCAGGATTATACCATTCGGTGCAGAGACCGCAGAAAAGTCGACGTCGGCGTCTCATGGCGGTCGTCCATCCGTCACGTGATCTCGATCAGTCCCTTCTCAATGGCGTAGCGCACAAGCTCCACTCGGCTGTGCAGGTTGAGCTTCGCCATGATGTTCTCGCGATGCCGGTTGACGGTCTTGGCGCTGATGACAAGACGATCCGCGATCTCCTGGTTACCGAGGCCCTGGGCGATCAGCGTCAACACCTCGCGCTCGCGCTCGGTCAGTGCGTCGAGTCCGCTGTTGGCGGCTCCCCCCGGCCGGGCGGCGCGCTGGACGAAATCCTGCACCAGCGCGCGGGCCACAGATGGGAACAGAAACACACCGCCGCTGTTCACGGCATGGATCGCTGAGATCAGATCGTCGGGTGCGGCGCGTTTGGGCACATACCCGGACGCGCCGGCTGCCAGCATCGCGAAGAAGTACTGGTCGTCTTCGTGCATCGTCAGCGCCAGGACCGCCGCGTGCTGGTTCTCCACCTTGATCCTGCGCGTGGCCTCGATCCCGTTCATGTCCGGCATGGAGATGTCCATCAGAACCACATCGGGGGCCAGTTCGCCGGTCAGACGCAAGGCCTGTGCGCCGTTCTCCGCCTCACCGACAATCTCGAGCTCGGGATCGGCGCCGAGGAGCATGCGCAGGCCCGCGCGGACGACGGCGTGGTCATCCACGAGCAGGATGCGGATAGGGCTCATGATTCTGTGCCATTCTCCAACGTCAAGGGTGATGCATCGCCCGTGTCGTCTGCTGAGCGACAAAGGATGCGTGATGAGCGAGGCCTCTCGACGCCAACGAGCGCCTCGCGTCTCGGCTTCGGCACAGGATGCCTCAGACGGCGTCCGTTCGCGTCATCGGCAGCTCGACCACGACGCGCGTGCCGTGGCCAGGCGCCGATTCGATGCGACACGCGCCGCCGACCAGCATGACTCGCTCCTGCATCCCCACCAGACCCAATCCGCTGCCTGGCGTCGCTCGACCTGCCGCGAGTGGGTCGAAACCGATGCCGTCGTCGATGATCTCAAGGCGCGCGACACCCGAGTCATGCGCCAGCCGCACCGAGACCGCACTGGCGCGAGCATGACGGGCGACGTTCGTCAACGCCTCCTGGGCGACGCGAAAGAGCACCGTCTCAAGCTCAGGCGCAAGCCGCTGGTTCGGCCGGTCGACGACCAGGGTGACTTGCAGCGAAGGGTGGCGTGCAGCATACTGCTGGACATACGACCGCAGTGCGGGCGCCAGGCCCAGATCGTCGAGCAGGGCCGGCCGCAGATCCGACATGATATTGCGCAATTCACTGATCGCCTGGTTGCCCAGATCGCGCAAGTCGCGCACCAACACCTTCGCACCGGCCGCATCGTCGCTGCCCAGGCTGGCTTCCACCGCTGCCAGCCCCATTGCCAGCGCCGTGAGCTGCTGGCCGGTCTCGTCGTGCAGCTCGCGTGCGATGCGCTGGCGCTCCCCCTCCTGGGCAACCACCAGTTGTCTCACGAGCTCCGCCAGCCGGGACTCGCGCTCTTGCACGACCTTATATAGCCGGGCATTCTGGACGAACGCCGTCATCTGGCGCGCGAATGCAGCCAGCAGACTGATGTCTTCGGCGCGGAATGGCTCCCCGCCTGCCAGCACCGATGTCACCAGTGCACCCATGATCTCGCCCTGAGAAGCCAACGGCGCCCCCAACACCTGGTAGACGGCGGAGGAGTCGCCGGCTTGGGCGATGCCGTCGGGGTCGTAATCCAGCATCGTGATCTGCTGGTCCTGCCCCACACCCACCATTGCGCCGCTAGCTACAACTCGTTGGGCCAACGCACTGAGGAGCTCAGGCGGCACCGACAGTATGTCCGGACCGGCGCCGACATACCGTTGAGCCAGCTCGACCGCGCCATCGGATCGCTTGAGGAACACCCCGCTGCAACACGCCTGGCCGAAGCTGTTCACAACCTGATACAGTGCGTAGTGCAGCACTCGATCTAACTCGATGGTGGAGCTGAGCGTGCGCGACATCTCGACCAGCGCCGAAAGGTTGCGCGTGGTGGCGCGCAACTGCTCGTTGAGCGCCTCGACTTCCTCGGTGCGGCGCGTCTGCGCTTCCAACGTGGCGGCTTGCGCCTCGATGCGCGCCTTATTGGCCCGCGCCAGCCGCAGCCGGCCCTCCGCCTCGAACGCGCGCAGCGCGCTGCCCAGGGTGATCGCAATGGCGATGGCCGCCAGGCCACGCAGCAGTTGCACGGGAAAGCCGAACACGCGCACGAACAGCGCGGTGTTAATGACCTGCGAGGGCGCAACGATGCTTGGTCGCACGAAGAGCTGCCCGATCACGCCATAGATGAAGAAGGCCAGGGCCGCCCACAACAGCGCCTGCCCGTAAGCCGACATGCCGCGCGCATGAAAGTCGCGGCGTTCGCGCAGGAGCGCCCAACAGGCGAGCAGCGCGCCTGTGACCCCCAATACGTACCGGGCAAGGACATCGGCTGCCAGGACAAGCTCAGCGGCAGCCGGCCGCTGTCGCAGATAGACGACCAGCACCGCAGCCAACCAAATCCCCGTGAAAGCAGCCACCTGCAAGATGCTCGACCGCGGCACGCTCTCGGCGCTGGGCAACAGGCGCGTGCCGAAGGCGAGCAGGAACAGAAACGAGATGGCCAGAGAGCCCACACGAAACAGCTCTTCGGGCAGGCCGGACGTGTAACCGGCCTCATGCGCGGCGAAGATCTGAAACATCTCGAACCATTCGTGTGCGCCGTGGACGAAGCCGAAGAGGGCCAGGGGGATCAACGCGCGGGCGAAGCGAAACTCACTGGCGCGTCCCGACTCCAGGAGCACGACCAGTCCCAGGGCGAAGAATGCCAGCCCGTAGAAAAAGTAGACGTAGACGATGTTGCGCGTGAAGAACGCCGACACTGCGTCCATGGCAACACTCTCTGTGTGCTTTCAGACAGTCGGAGCCCCAGCATTTCACCGGGTCTGCTCAGCACAGGCCCGCAGTCGATCCAGCGGTTTGTCTCCAACCTACGATGCGGTCTTCAGATAGGCGATGCTGCTTCGCGTGCCCTCCCTGAAATCGCCGCCGCCTTCGTACTCACTGCACACTGCGCCTTCATACCCGCGGGCCGCGAGATCTTGCAGCCACTGGGATAGGGGCAACTGGCCGCTGCCGGCCGGCGTGAACTCAAACGATGACGCTGCGAGCGCAGTTGCCTCGCGCCACGCGCCGTCCTTGACATGCAGATTGACGATGTGCGGCAAGAGCGCCTGGAAATCGGCCTGCACCTGCTCTGGGCCGTGACCGGCCCAGGCGAAGTTGCCGGTGTCCAGCGTTGCACCGACGTTGGCCGCGCCGACTTCACGAATCAGGCGCGCCAGGGCCTGTCCATCGTTGAGCAGCCGGCCGTGGTTCTCGATCGCCAGCGTGACGCCGAGCAGTTCGGCCCGCCGTGCTGCCTCCTGCATGCCCGTCACCAGCGACGGCCAGGCGGCGTCGAGCGCCAGCCCGGGTTTCGCGTCGCCGGAGAAGGCGCGCACGATGCCGACCTCCAGCGCTTCGGCGATCCGGCACGCGACCAGGAGCCGATCGACCTCGCGCACCAGCGCATCGCGTCCGGTCTGTGCGAAATCGTTGTAACCACTGACGGCACTGATCGTCAGTCCGGCTGCAGAGGCCCAGCCGCGCACCAGCGCAGCATTCTGAGCATCGATGGCCAGCCCGGCGTGCAGCCCGGCCCGGCTGTTGATCTCGATGCACTCCCCGCCCATCGCGGCGATCTCATCCATGACCTGTGGGAGCGCCATGCTCGCCCACCCCAAACTGACCGCGCCGATTTTCATGAATCCCTCCGGGCCGACGAAGGATGGACCGCGGCAGTCGATCCCGCCGCGCCATTTCTCGCTTATCCCTGGCCAGTCATCCCCACGCCTGCTGAATCTTCCTTGCGGCTGCCACAATGCTATCCATGTCCGCCGGATCGCCTAGCAACGTATTCTGCGCGAGCCAGAAGGTGTGTTGCGTCGCCCACTCGGCGTGCGGGCAGGACGGCAACAGCGGCAGGCCATCTTCCCCGGCCGGCCAGTCGCGCTCGCCGAAGCGCGCCAGAGAGGCCACCGACCGCCTGATGGCGTTGTTGCGGTGCAAGGGGACCGTGTAGCCAATGCTGGCCGTCTCGATCCCTTCGGCGCGCAGCGCGGCCACGAAGTCGTCGCGCGAGCGGCCGCCGAACGCTTCTGGCGCATAGCGGCAGATGAACAGATGGTGCGCGTGCTGCGTGATCCGCGCATCGAAAGGCAGCGGTGTAACTCCCGCTACTTCGGACAGCGCTTCGGAGAGATAGCGTGCGTTGGCGTCGCGGCGCGCCGTGTGCTCAGGCAGCCGCTCCAACTGCGCCAAGAGCACGGCTGCCTGCCACTCGCTCATGCGCAGGTTGCCGCCGATCATCTCATGTTGATACCACGCGCCTCGACGCACCCGGCCCACGTTGTGCAGCGACCAGCACCGCTCACCGAGCGCCTCGTCGTTGGTGATGACGATGCCCCCTTCGCCCGCAGAGACGTTCTTGCTGGACTGGAAGCTGAACGCGCCCAGGTCGCCGATCGCACCTACCTTGCGGCCGCGCCATTCGGCGCCCCACGCCTGGCAGGCGTCTTCGAGCACGCGCAGGTGATGGCGCCGCGCAATCGCCATGACGGCCTCCATATCGACCGGCCGGCCTGCCAGGTGCACCGGCACGATGGCCCTGGTGCGCGGCGAGATGGCCGCTTCGATGGCCGCCGGGTCGATATCATAGGTGTCGAGGTCGATGTCCACGAAGACCGGTGTGGCGCCCTGTTGGATCGCTGCACTGGCGGTGGCAATGAAGGTGTAAGGGGTGGTGATCACCTCATCGCCGGGGCCGATGTCCAGGGCATTCAGCGCCATCTGGAGCGCCAGGGTGCCGTTCGGCACGCAGACGCCAAAACGTGCGCCCTGGAACGCGGCGAAGCGCTCCTCGAACTGAACCACCTTTGCCCCGCCGATGCCCCACTGCCTGGAGCGCAGCACTTCCAACAAGTTGCGTTCCTCGCGCTCGTCGTAGATGGGCCACATTGGGAAGGGAGCTGTGCGGGTGGGGGTTCCACCGTCAATGGCGAGTTTGTTGGACATGGGACGCTACACTCCGACGAATGCCACAAACGCCGCGGCGAACCCGGCGTCGAATCCGGGAACCCCGGTGCACATCACCAGGCTGCCGGTGCAGATGGAAGACGGGGATCACTCACGGTAGGGGCTCCTCAGGCAACGGAATTATACCATGCGCCTCGAACCGCTGTCCACCAGCTCTCGGACCATATCCAGCGACACCCGGTCGTCCTCCGCGCAGAAGCGGCCTACCTCCGCGAACCCGTGCTTGCGGTAGAAGGCCACCGCCGCGTGGTTCTCGGCGTAGACGCCGCCCCACAACAGAATGCGATCCTTGCCGAAGCGCCGCGCAATGTCGAATGTCGCGGGCATCAGCGCTGAGCCGAGGCCGAGGCGCTGGGCGTCATCGCGCACGCAGGGGCCGAAGCGGCAATCGCGGGCCTCATCGAGCGACAGGCCATACAGTCCGAACCGGAAATGATCCCCCGGCGGGATGCCGAAGCTGAACTCGAATAGCGCCAGCACGCCGGCGGCCGGTTGCTGCGGATCGACCGCCACCATCCGCAGCTTGTCGTAGCGGCCGATGGCCTCACAGAGCGCCTCGGCCCCGGCGCGATCGTAGCGATCGCGATACCACCACGCGCGCGTGGCCGGCGACAGGGCGGCCAGGAATGCCGTCAGCCCGTCGACATCGCCCGCGACCAGCGGTCGAAAGCGCAGCAGGCCGCTGATCTGCGACGGGCCGTCAGCCTGCGACGGGCCGCCATCGCGCAGCGGTGCGTCGTACCACAGCTTGCGCGGTTCGGCGGCGACTTCGGCCAACGTCAGCAGATGATTCATGGGCTGCAGCCGATCATCAGCCGGTCTGCTCCGCCGCGCGCTCGGCTGCCCGATAGACCTCGCGCAGCGCAGCGCCCGTCGCTTCGGCCAACCGCCGGCAGTCATCGTATTCCGGTGCAGCGCGCCGCGTGCCGTCTCCCAGCGTGGCGATCTTAATGCGGACATCGCCGTAGGGGGTCGTCACGACGCGGAACTCGCGCGGCAGCGACATGCGCCCCATGGTCTGCTGGCGCACACCCAGCGTGCTCGTCTCTCGCAGCAGGATCCCGGTGAGCGGCCCGCTGTCACCCGGCCGGCAGATGACGCGCAGCAGGGTGCCGGGCCGGTTCTTTTTCATCTGGATCGGTGACAGGAAAACGTCCAGCGCGCCGGCCATAAACAGACGGGCCATCACGTGGTCGTAGATCTGCGGGTTGAGATCGTCGATGTTCGTCTCCAGCACCACGACGGACTCAACGCCGAGGCTGGCGGGCGCATCCTGCTCGCCGAGGAGCAGCCGCACGACGTTCGGCACCGGCAGGTCGCGACCGCCCGCGCCGTAGCCGACTGCCCTCAGGGTCATGGGCGGAATGGGGCCGAATCCTGTCGCCAGCGCGGCGAGGAGTGCGGCGCCGGTCGGCGTCACCAGCTCCTTTTCGATCTCGCTGCCGACGATGGGCACGTCTTTCAGCAGCGCCACCGTGGCCGGTGCGGGCAGGGGGATCTGGCCGTGCGCGCCGCGGATGAAGCCGCGGCCCATCGGCAGCGGCGACGCATAGACCTTCTCGATCCCCAGCGCATCGAGTCCGACCAGACACCCCACGACATCCACAATGGTGTCGACGCCGCCTAGCTCGTGCAAGTGCACCCGGTCAAGGGTTGTACCGTGGATCCCGGCTTCCACCTCGGCCATGTGCTGAAAGATGGCCGAGGCATGCTGCTTTATGCTGGAGGGAAGCGAGCTCCCCTCCACAATCGCAACGATCTCGGCAAGATGTCGCTCCGGCACGTCGTTGGCGACGACCACATCCACCTTTGTTGCGCTGAAGCCGTTCTTGTTGACGTGCCGCGTCTTGAGCTCGAAATCGTTTAGCCGCAGTGCGGCCAGCCGCGCCCGCAGATCATCGGAGGCCAGTCCGGCGTCAATCAGTGCGCCGAGGAGCATGTCGCCGCTGGCGCCGCCGATGCAGTCGAAGTATGCGATCTTCATGTCTCGTCCTCGCGACAACAGCGCCTCAGGATCGTGTGCGCATAGACTGCGGCCCCGAATCCGTTGTCGATATTGACCACCGCTACGCCCAGCGCGCACGAGTTGAGCATCGTGAGGAGGGGTGCGACGCCGCCGAAGTGCGCGCCGTAGCCCACGCTGGTCGGCACCCCGATCACCGGACAACTCACCAGTCCGGCCACGACACTCGTCAGCGCGCCTTCCATCCCCGCCACGCTGATCACCACGTCGGCGCGGACAAGCTGCTCGGTCCGGCTCAGCAGACGATGGATGCCCGCCACCCCGACGTCGTAGGCCCGCATCACCCGGTCGCCGAGGAAATCGAGCGTCTGTGCGGCTTCCTCAGCCACCGGCAGATCGGCCGTGCCGCCGGTGACCACCATGACGTAGGGTGCGGTTTCGTCGGGCGTCGGCAGCTCGCGTCGCGCCAACGTGATGAGCCGCGACACCCGATCGTAGCCGGCCGCAGGCAGCCGCCCGGCTACGAAGGCCGCCTGATCCGCCGAAGCGCGCGTGCCCAGCAGCCGATCGTGTCCCTGCCACAGCCGTTCCATGATGCCGGCAACCTGCTCCGCGGTCTTGCCCTGGCAGAAGACCACCTCGGGCAGCCCCTGGCGCAGGGCCCGGTGCGTGTCCAACTGGGCATAGCCCAGGCTGTCGTACGGCAGGGTGCGCAGCCGGGCCAGCGCCTGTTCGACGTTCACCTGCCCGGCCTGCACCGCAGCCAGCAGGTCGCGCAGCTTGTCAACGTCCATGCACGGGAAGCACCTCATTCATGCTGCCGGAGCGGAAGCCGGCGAGGTCGAGTGTGACGTAGATATACCCGAGCGTCTTGCACTCGTCGACGATCTCCTGACGATGCGCCAGCACCACCGGGAAGTCGGCCGGCTCCACCTCGATGCGCGCCACCTGGTCGTGGTGGCGCACGCGCAGCTGGCGCAGCCCCAACTGGCGGAGCGCCAGCTCGGCCCGTTCGACTTGCGACAACGTCTGTACGGTGATCGCGACGCCGTACGGGATGCGCGAAGAGAGGCAGGCGGCCGACGGCTTGTCCCAGTTCGGCAGATCCAGGGTGCGGGCCTGGGCGCGAATCTCCGCCTTGGTGATGCCCATTTCCTGGAGCGGGCTGCGCACGCCGCGCTCAAGCGCGGCCCGGCGGCCTGGACGGTGGTCGTCGATGTCGTCGGCGTTGTTGCCGTCGACGAGGTGGCGGTAGCCTTGCGATTGGGCGAACGGCAGCAGTTGGTCGTACGTCGCGCTCTTGCAGAAGTAACAGCGATCCGACGTATTCGCCAGATACCGCTCGTCCTCGGTTTCGTGGGTCTCCAACAGGATGTGCCGGGCCCCGATCAACCGTGCGATCTCCTTTGCTTCGGCCAGCTCGTGCGCCGGAAAGCTGGGCGAGACGGCTGTGAGCCCGGCCGCCCGGTCGCCCAGACAATCATGAGCGATCTTCAGCAACAGGGTGCTATCGATGCCGCCGGAATACGCAACTGCGACGCTGCCCATCTCGGTCAGCAGCCGCTGCAAATTTACGAACTTGTCTTCCATTTCTCCCATCACACCGGTTCTATGATCTCAGCGCGCGCTGGACATCGCGCAGGTGCATTTTGTCGTGGCGATAGATGAGCTTGACGAAGTCCTCCAGCGACATCTCGCCGAGGAGCGGGTGGTTCCCGCGGCGGTCGAGATCGTCGTCCGATAGAGCGGCTGCCATGGCCAGAGACGCCGCGCGGGATTCACGCAGCCGGTCGATCAGCTCAGCGGGGCTGAGCCGAACCAGTCTCACCACCTCGGCTGCGTTGATTGCATCGACGTCCACGCCAGGTGGCGCGCCCGGCCCACCTGCGACGATGTCGGCCATCAGCAAGCGGATGTAGCTTTCGGCGCTGACCAGGTGCGCCAGGATGCTGTGGATCGTCCAGGCGCCCTCTTCGGCGGGATACACCGGAGTCGTCCACGCGGCAGTCGGTAGGCCGCTCAGTTGTGCGACCAGCGCTTCGCCCTCCTCGCCCAGCCGTCGGACGAGGAAATCGACACGCGAGCCCATTCATCACTCCTCGTCGTGCGGTAGCACCTGGAGACAGTATACCCTGCGGAGGGGAGAAAAGCCAATGCCGGGGAGGAACCGCGCTGCTAACCGTTGCCGGGCACGGCTTGCGCTGCCTGCTTCTCGCAGCACTGCAGACACCATCCCGACAGATTGAGGTGCTCCAAGTCGACCGCAAAGCCGTAGCGGCTCCTGATCTGGCTCACGGCGGGCTGAAGCGCATCGAGCGCCGCGCCGAGCACAGCGCCGCACCCGATGCAGACCAGGTGCGCGTGCGAGGCGTGGTCGATGCGGAGCCTGTAGCGCCGCTGGCCATCGGCGCCTTCGACCGATGCGATCAGCGAGAAGTCCTGGAGCAGATCGAGGGTGCGGTATACCGTGGAGATATCGACCGCCGCGCTGAGCGCATGGACGCGTTGGAAGATCTCGTCGGCGGTGGCGAAACCGTCGATCTCGTGCAACACGCTGAGCACCATCTCACGCTGGGCCGTCAGCCGGAAGCCGCGCTCGCGCAATTCTCGGATGAATTCAGCCTGACAGGACATTGCTCCCTCACCGGCGCCGGTGTTTTGACTCCCGCGCCTAAAGCTCCAGTCCGTGCGCTTCCAGCAGCGCGGCGTCAGCAAGGATCTCGCCGGTTGGCCCATCCGCGACGATCTGGCCGTGATCCATCACCACCGTGCGCGGCAGCAGTTCGGCGACCATCCGCAGGTCGTGGGTCGAGATCAGCATCGTCTGCGGCAGGGCGCGCAGGAGCGCGATGAGCCCGCGCCGTGCACGCGGATCGAGGCCGGCGGTCGGCTCATCGAGCACGAGGACCTCAGGGCGCATCGAGAGCACCGTGGCGATGGCGATCCGCTTCTTCTCGCCGACGCTCAGATGGTGCGAGACGCGGCCCGCATAGTCGCTCATGTGAACGGCTGCCAGCGCGTGATCAACCCGTGTCCGCACCTCTTTCTCACTGAGCCCCTGATAGATGGGCCCGAACGCGATGTCGTCGAAGACGGTCGGCGAGAAGAGCTGATCATCCGGGTCTTGAAACACCAACCCAACCTGGCCGCGCACCTTGCCCAATGTTTTTTCGGCCACAGCCAATCCGCAGATCGTCACCGAACCGCCGCCAGGCTGCAGGATGCCGTTCAGGTGAAGCATCAGCGTCGATTTGCCGGCGCCGTTCGGGCCGACCAGGGCGACCTTCTCGCCCGGCTGGATGGTCAGCGAGACATCACGCAACGCCTGATGCCCATCGCCGTAAGCAAAGGAAAGATGCTCAATCCGCACCGCGTCGTTCATATCCACTCACACCAGATGGCCCAGTAGCACCAGCAGCAGCAGCGCAACCAGGCCCGCGCCCAGCACAATGCGCTGACTCACAGGGATGGGCCGCAGCGGAAATGTCCGCACTTCGCCATCATAGCCGCGCGCGGCCATTGCGGCATAGATGCGCTCGCCCCGGTCGAACGAGCGGACGAGCAGATTCCCGGCCATCCCGCCCGTCACGCGCGCGCGCCAGCCCAGGCTGCCGCCGAGGCGCGCTCCCGGCGTCCCCGGATCGCCGCTGCGGGCTGCTCGCGCGCGCGACAGGCGGAGCACTTCATCTACTAGCACGAACAGATAGCGCCACATCAGACCGATGATCGCCACCATCAGGCGCGGCATCCGCACCGCACGCATCGCCACCAGCAACTGAGGAAAAGGGGTGCTGGCCGCCAGCACGATCGCCATTTGGATCGATAGCCAGGATTTGAGCAGGATCGTGAGAAAGCGCTGTGCACCGTCGACCGTGATCGTCAGTGTCCAGGGACCGACAGGCAGCGCCAGCAAGGCGCTGCCTTTGGCCGTGAACAGGATCGGGACCGCTGCCAACACGAACGGCAGCGCGAGCGCCGATCGCTTGAGGACAAACCCGACTCCCAGCTCAGAGAACAGCACGACCGACAGAATCACGGCAAACAGGAGCACATACGCCGGCCACGCGGCCACCGGCGTCAGCGCCACGGCCAGGATGAAGGCCAGCGCCAACAGCAGCTTGACGCGCGGGTCGAGCGCGTGGACCAGGCTGGGGCGCGGCTTGTACGGATCGAGAAAGTGCACATGCATGGCGCTCGGCCTCAGAGCGGGCGCAGTCGCGAATCCTGGCTGGTAGACGCCAGGGGGCATCCCGCCCGCAGGGATGCTCAGCTTTCAGCCGGTTGGCTGCGCTTGCGCCGGCTGAAGGCAAGTCCCAGCGCCACAACAAAGACCAGCACCGTGCCCAGCAGTCCCGCCGCAATGGTTGCCAGCGCTTCGCTGCTGATGCCGGGGAACGCATAGTCGGGAATGATCTCGTATAGCGGGCTTTGGGCCAGACCGATGAACCCCTGCTGTTCCGCAACCCATTCCAGGCCATCGGGGTGCGACGACGCGAGCGGAGAGAGCACAGCCAGCCCCAACGCAATCACGAGACCGACCAGCCACACCACGCCGCCTGCGGGAGTCTCGCTCCTGTCGCGTTTTACGAGCTCGGGACGCGCTGCCGACAGGAAAGCGAGCGCACCGACCGTGATCAGCCCCTCGGCAATGCCGATCAAGGCGTGCACGGCGCCCATCGCCGGCAAGGCGATGTTCGCAGGCGACGTGCCCGATATCGCCAGCTCCAATGCGGTCGCCAGTGCGGCAACGAATACGGCCAGCCAGGCGGCAGCGAAGCCGCCGGCGTAGAGGCCCCACGACCGGCCACCGGCAACCCGCCGCACGGTGCGATAGGCGAAATAAGAGACGCTGACTCCGATGATCGCCATGTTGAAAATGTTGGCGCCGAGCGCCAGTAGACCGCCGTCCTGGAAAATGAGCGCCTGCACGCCGACCACGCAGGTCATGACAAGGATCGCCGCCCACGGTCCCAATAGAATGGTCGCCAGCGTGGCTCCCAACATGTGCCCCGAAGTGCCGCCAGCTACTGCGAAGTTGAGCATCTGTCCGGCAAAGATGGCTGCCGCCAACACGCCCATCAGCGGCGCCTGCCTCTCTCCGAGATCCTGGTTCACCCGCTTGAGCGCGTAGATCACCAGCACAAGGGAGGCGATCCAGAACACGACTGCCACATAGACGGAGAGAAACCCGTCAGGAATATGCAAGGGCGTCGGTGAGTAATGCATTGAAGACCTCCATAGCGCAGAGCATCGGTTAACGGCCGCCACATGGCGCAGCACGGTGACATTATAGCGCATCTATTGCAAATGATTGCAATTACGACTACAATGCGGCAATTGCCAGGCAAGTCGTTCGAGACCGCCCGTCCGCACGGGCGGAACGCGAACGAGCCCAGGCAGACGCCTGGGCTCGTCACTTCGTGATCGGATGTTGCGGCCGCGGCCTCCGACAGTGGCCGCTACCGGATGCGCAGCTCCAATCGCCCGTCCTCGATGCGGACCTCCTCAATGTACCACTGAGCGGCAAACTGCGCCAGCACCTGGTTGGCAATGGAAGGCAGCATTGCGGACACCAGGCCGCCGGGCGACACTGACTCCGCCTCGAATTGCAGTGTCCCATTCGCGGCGAACAGGCGTCCCACCATCGCCAGGCGGTTCAGTTGGAGCGGTCCCATGGTCAACTCGTCTGCGGTCAACGTCATCTTGCCTTCCGCGAAACGCACGTTCAACCCTTGCACCTTCACTCCCTGCTCCTGGCCGGCTCCACCTGCGATGGCCTGGAGGATCTCCTCTTCGGTGATGATGATGCGTTTCGGGTCGCGCGTCGGCTCCGACTGCGCAGCCCTGGTGGGAGTGGCGGGCGCTGCCGAGGCCTGGACCGACGGTGTGGCCGTGCTCCTCGGCTGCGACGTCACACCGGCCCTTGCCGTCGGCAGGATGAGCTGCGGTCGCGGCGGTTGGGGGGTCGGCGTCACCTGCGAACCGACGCCGCAGGCCAACATCGCCCATCCCAGTGATAGCAGACTGAGCCAGATTGTCAGGTAACGAGAATTCACGGTGGGTCACCTCCCAGACACCGCGCAGCAGTATATCACGTGAGGCGCTCCTGAAGAAGCGCGCGACTTTCGCAGCGAGTCTGCGTATAGTACGATGACAGCATCACCGGATGGCTTGCCTGTAATGCCGAAGCGCCGGTGAAGCCGGAAGTTGCAGGTTACAGGCCTGGAGTGCTCAAGGTTACCAAGGAACCAGGAGGATAGCATGGCGGACGAAACACCCACCCCTACGATCACGGACGAGCTGAGTAAAATGGGCAAGCTGGTGGCCCAGGCCATCCAGTCCGCGTGGGCGAGCGATGAGCGAAAGAAGCTGGAAGCGGAAGTCGTGGATGGTTTGCGGAAGTTCGGGGACGAGTTCTCGTCGGCAGCCAAGAAAGCTGGCGACAGCGAGACGGCCAAGCAGATCAAGACGCAGGCCGAAAAGGTCGCTGCCGACATGCAGCAGAGGGACATTGCCGGTGACATCCGCAAGGGCTTGATCTCGGGGCTGGAGATCATCAACCAGGAGCTGAGCAAGCTGGTCGAGCGTCTGGAGCCCGCCAAGGCGCCGGAGGAAGCAGTCGCCGCCGCGGCAGCAGCGCCTGAGACAGCTGCAGACTCGGTTGCTGCTGCGGTCACCGAGGGAGGCGCGGACGCTGAGGCTGCGCCGCCGGCCGACGAGCCGGCGGCCGCCGAGCCGGCGGCCGCCGCGCCGGCGGCCGTCGAGCCGGCGGCAGAGCCAGAAACGCCGGCGGCCGTCGAGCCGGCGGCAGAGCCAGAAACGCCGGCGGCCTGATCCGACCCTCGGGCCCAGAGGCTCCGGGTGCGCCGCGTGCCCGGAGCCATTCGCTATGGCTGGTTCGCCAGCACAAAGTAGCTCCAGACCATCCTGGAGAGATCCCCCATCGTCTCCGAAGCGAAGTCCCACTCCAGCCAGGATGGCTTGTAGAGGAAGATGCTGAGCACGTACGGCCCGGTCGGGCCCCAGATGGCGGCGACATCGCCTTCGGTGTCGCTGGTATAGCCGTGGCGGTGGACGGCCTGTGCGCCCGCTGGCAGCCCGGATAGAATCAGTGCAGTGATTTCGTTGAGCCGGAGGTAGCCTAGCAGTCGCTGGCATTCGGCCTGGGTGAGCTGGCCGCTGTAGGCCGCCAACAAGGTGCCGCCGCCCCGTTCGCATTCGACGAGCATCTGCATCATGATGCCGAGATCGCGCGGGGTTGTCTGGATGTTCGGGTCGGGCTGTGTGTCGATCTGGCGCTGGCTGTTGGCGGGAGTGGCGATTTTCGGGCCGGCTCGTTCGTACGGCGCGGCCATGAATGTGTTTCTCAGCCCCAGTTTCTGCATCGAGCTGTTGAGCATTTTCACGCCGGCTGCCGCGTCGCCATCGCCGATCCGCGCCAGCAGCTCGTTCGCCGCGCGCGTGCCGGCCATGGAAACGGTCTCGCTGATCAGCACGCTGGTTTGGGCATCCGGCGCCGCGTCCAGCTTGCGAAACAACTCCTCCAGGATGACCAGCTTCATGGCGCCCATCCCAGAGAAGGCGACATCGCCGTTGATCGCCAGCGACTCGCCGGACGGAACGTGGTGTAGAAAGAGGCCGACCACACCGGGGAACTGGGCGCTGCGCGCCTGCAGCAATTCGGCGAGCAGCTTCATGTCGAGCGGCGCCGGCGCCGTTTCACGCACGACGAGATTCGCCGTGCGCGTGTGCGGATCGGTCAAGGCAGTGACGACGCGTCCCCGCGACGCGGGGATGTCGAGCCGCCAGCCGGGCTTGCCCGGCGCAATCCCCGAGGCCGTCGAGAGCGGTCTGGCCGGAATCGGCGCGCGATCGTAGCGCGTCGCAATGTCGGTCAGCCAGCTGTCCAGACGGTCGCGATCCAGCTTGTAACGCAGCGGAGCTTCGATCGGGGCCGGCGGCCGGTGCAGTGCTTCGCCGATCCAGAGGCGCAGCAGATGCTTGGGAGTCTCGTAGGCTTCGGCTTCGGCCAACATCGCCGGGGTGTCCACCTCGAAACCGAGCATCTGCGGCCGCAGCAAGATGCGCTGGTCCGCATAGTACACCTCGACCGGCTCCGCAAACCGCCGCCTCAACGCCTCGGCTACGGCGACCGCGTCGGCGCTGCCGAACTCCAGGCCGCCCACGCGCACCCCCGGCGGCACGGCCCCGCGCGTCTGCCGATAGCGCACGTAGGAAGGGGCAAGCAGGATCCCGGCTACAACCAGTAGCGTCAGCAGAACAAGAAATGGCTTGCGCATGATGTGCAGTGCGTGCTGCGTGAGCCATGAAGAGCCATGTCACGCATCACGCGGCGGGTCATTCCCACTCGATCGTGGCCGGCGGTTTCGAGCTGATGTCGTAGACCACCCGATTGACGCCGGGCACCTCGTTGACGATGCGACTGCTGATGCGGCCCAACAGCGCATACGGCAGGTGCGCCCAGTCGGCCGTCATGAAATCGTCCGTCGTGACGGCTCGCAGCCCGATGGTGTCGGCATAGGTGCGGCCGTCACCCATCACGCCGACCGACCGGACAGGCAACAGCACGGCGAACGCCTGTGACACCGACCGGTAGAGCCCCGCCGCGCGCAGCTCTTCGAGGAAGATCGCGTCGGCCCGCCGCAGCGTCTCCAGCCGCTCCCAGGTCACTTCCCCCAGGATGCGGATCGCCAGGCCGGGTCCGGGAAAGGGATGCCGCCAGACGATCTCGTCCGGCAAACCAAGCGCCTCGCCAACCGCGCGCACTTCGTCCTTGAAAAGCATGCGCAGCGGCTCGATCAGCTCGAACTGCATGTCCTCCGGCAGCCCGCCGACATTGTGATGTGTCTTGATCGTGCGCGCGGTGCGCTGCTCCGACCGGTTGGCCGATTCGATGACGTCGGGGTAGAGGGTGCCCTGGGCCAGGAACGCGGCCCGACCGCTTCCCGCCAGCGCAGCCTGCGCCTCGGCCGCCTCAAAGGTGCGCACGAAGCGTGCGCCGATCCGCTTGCGCTTGAGCTCCGGGTCGGTCACGCCGGCCAGATCGGCGAGGAACTCCTCCGCCGCGTTGACTGCAACGAGGCGCATCCCCATGTGCCGCTGGAAGGTCTCGACGACCTGCGTCGCTTCTCCCTGACGCAGCAGTCCGTGATCGACGAAGATGCAGGTGAGCCGGTCGCCGATCGCCAGGTGGAGCAGCGTTGCGGCCACCGCAGAGTCCACCCCGCCGCTCAGCCCACACACGACACGGCTCGCTGCACCGGTCTGCGCCTGGATGCGCACAACCGATTCCTGGATGAAGTTGGCGGGCGTCCAATCGGGCCGGCAGCCACAGATATCCAGCGCGAAATTGCGCAGCAGGTCACGGCCCTGCGGCGTGTGCTGCACCTCGGGATGGAATTGCACGCCGTAGATGCCGCGTTCCACATCGCCCATCGCGGCCACGGAGGCCGGGGTGATCGCCAAGGGGACGAAGGTCGGAGGCAGATCGGCGACATGGTCGCCGTGGCTCATCCAGACCTGAAGCTGGAAGTTGGTGGCCGGAAGCTGGAGACTGGCGAAGAGCGGGCTGGCGATATCGGTGAGTGTGATCTCCGCCTGGCCATATTCGCGCCGCGCCGCCGGATCGACGCGGCCGCCCAAGGCGTGCGCCAGGAGCTGCATCCCATAGCAGATGCCCAGCACCGGCTTGCCGGAAGCCAGCACGAATTCGGGCAGCCGCGGCGCGTCCGGATCGTAGACGCTGGCCGGCCCGCCCGATAGAATGGTGCCGCGCGGATCGAGTGCGGCGAACCGCTCGGGCGGTGCATCCCATGGGATCAACTCGCAGTAGACGTGCAGCTCGCGCACGCGTCGCGCGATGAGCTGAGAGGTCTGCGAGCCGTAGTCGAGGATGGCGAGGGTGTCGTGCATGGCGGCTCCGTCGGAGGGTGGTGCAAGGTTTCAGGTTGAGCGTTGCAGGCCGGTCCTCAGCTGTATCCGTGAACCTGCAACCGGGAACCTCTCACTCCATGACGATCCGGCCGTGGCTCATGTCTGTGACGACCGCCAGCGTCTCGATCGGCACGCTGAGGTCGGCAAGCGCCGCGCGGCCCCCTTCGAAGCGCTTTTCCACCACCGCGCCGATGCCGATGAGGATCGCGCCGGCCTTCCGCACCAGTTCGACGAGCGCACGGATGGTCTCCCCGCGCGCCAGGAAGTCATCGACCACCAGCACATGATCGCGCGGTCCGAGGAACTCCGGCGAGATCATCAGCTCGGTCATGACCCCCTTGGTGTGGGAGGGCGCGCTGGCCTTCATGGTGTTCGGATGCATCGTCACCGGCTTGGTCTTGCGCGCATAGACGACCGGGATGCCGAGCGCCAGGCCCGTCATCAAGGCCGGCGCGATGCCGCTGATCTCCGCGGTCACGATCTTGTTGGCGCCGAGATGTGCGAAGCGCGCCGCCAGCGCGCCGCCGACCGCAAGCATGAGCGCGGGGTCGACCTGGTGGTTGATGAAGCTGTCCACCTTCAGGATGCCGTGATCCATATTGACGCCTTCGCGGCGGATGCGTTCCTTGAGTAGCTCCATGATGCGCCTCCGGGGATGAGTGAACCGATTTTACAGCGGAGTGCGGAGAGGGACAAATGAGACATACATGGAGCGCATCAGCCACGGCTCGATCACGCCCCGCTGCTGCGGTGCAGGAGCCCTGTAGTCACTCTTGGATACGTGGAGACATGCTCCGAATCATACACCTGATCTGGAATTGCAGATATCCTTATCAGTATTGACCATCAGGGTGGCATTTCAGGAGGGCCCAGGATGAAGAATCGACATCGTGCCCGCCAGCCGCTGTTTGCCGTCGTCTGTGTCTTGTTCATCTTCACGCTTCTGCTTGCCTGGGAATCCCAGGCAAGCACCATCGGACCGCAGGGCGCCGTTCCGGCAGCGACTCCTGTCCTGGATGAGCGGCTCTTCCTGCCGCTGATTACTGCAAACTTCCTATTCAGTGACATGGTGCTCGTCCCCGCCGGGTCGTTCCAGATGGGCTGCGACCTGGCGCACAACGGCGGGACCTCCTGCGGGTACGGCGAGCTGCCCCTGCACACGGTCTACCTGGATGCGTATCGCATCGACCGGACGGAGGTGACCAACGCGCAGTACGCGCAGTGCGTGGCGGCCGGCGGCTGCACGGCGCCGGTCCGCAGTGACTCGAACACCCGACCCTCCTATTACGGCAACCCGGCCTACGCCAGCTATCCGGTGATCTGGGTGAGCTGGTATCAGGCGCGCGATTACTGCGCGTGGGCGGGCAAGCGGCTGCCGAGCGAGGCGGAGTGGGAGAAGGCGGCGCGTGGGGCGAGCGACACGCGCGCCTACCCGTGGGGGGATGCGGCGCCGACCTGCGCGCTGGCGAACTTCTGGGGTCAGTCGGGATACTGTGTGGGCGACACGAGCGCAGTGGGCAGCTATGGGGCCGGCGCCAGCCCGTACGGCGCGCTGGACATGGCGGGGAATGTGTGGGAATGGGTCTATGACTGGTTTGATGTCAGCTACTACACCGTCTCGCCGCCTGCCAATCCGCCGGGGCCGGCGACGGGCGCCTCTCGGGTGCTGCGCGGGGGCAGTTGGTACTACGCCGACGACGGCTACCTCCGGACAGCGCTCCGCAACCACGACTACCCGTCGAACGCGTTCTACGATGTCGGTTTTCGGTGTGCTACGGCCCCAGGAGGGTGACCTGGTGCGCGTGGGGATGGGAACCACGGAGGCGCGCAGAGGTCCGAAGAACACAGGGCACGAAGTGGTGGCGCCGCGACAGGCGCGTGGGGGTGAGAGCGCAGAAGCATTATGAAAACAGGTTGCCAACCTGTCCTAATGCGCCTCTTGCTGCCAGATCGTCTCCACCCCAGTAGCACGGATCCTGCTATCCCTGCGGATCAGCCGCACGCCCAGGCGCACCGCAGTAGCGGCCATGACACGATCCGGTAGATCAGGAACGGGTCGCGAGGGACGAACTGCACCGTCGATGCGATGTCGTAAGTGATGGGGACGATTTCCAGCAGTGCGCCCGGGTGCTGCGGCCGCGCCTTGAGCAAGTCCAGCGCCATGGCAGGAACGCGATTCTTTTCCGTCCCAGCCGGGTGCATCACATGCTCCGCCAATGGATCTCCGCCCTCCGCCAATGCCGCAGCCGCCAGACCCACCCGGCAGGATAGCCGAGCATCTTGGCGACGTCCCCGACCAGCCGGATGACTGGGACCAGCAGGATCGCATAGAACCGGTCGCCGAGGGACAGCCCCGGCAGGCGTTGGCGCAGCCGGCGGTAGGGGGCTGCGCAGTAGAACATCACTCCCGCCAGCAGCAGCAACCACCAACCGGGGGCGTGGAACAGGCTGAGGCCGAGCAGGCCGGGCAGGACGATCAGATAGGTGACGTAGCGAACGAGGTGTCGCTTGCGCCACAGATCGGCCTTGCCGTCCCCACGGGCATAGCGGTAGTACTGCTTGAAGAACGACTTCAGCGAGCCGCGCGGCCGAAAGTGCGCCACGGCCTTCGGCGCCCATGCAAATGGACCGACTGCGTCAAGCATCCGGAAGTCGAAGATCAGGTCCTCGCAGTAGTCGATCCACTCCGGATAGCCGCCCGCCGCCGCCCATGCGGCCTTCGTGTACGCCACCGATCGGCTGGAGGGGAGAAAACGATCGGGCTTGATCTCGTCCACGGTCGGCAACACGGTCGCGCCCATCGCGATCTCGAACGCAGTGCGCGTGTCAGGGACGAAGAAGCCGGCGACGGATTGCGGAGATTGGGGTCTTAGGGTTGAAGGTTGAGGGGATTCCTTGGAACCTTCAGCCTGTAACCTGTAACCCGCCAGAGGCGCGACCAGTTCCGCCAACCAGGCCGGCTCAAGCCATACCCCTGCATCCACCGACGCAATCGCATCCCCCGTCGCAGCCCGAATCGCCGCGTTGCGCCCGGCCGAGATGTTCGCGCCCGGCTCGACCAGCACGCGCAGCGGCAGGCGATCAGCATAGCTCTGGAGGATTGCGACCGTGTTGTCTTGCGAGCCGCCGTCCACGATGACGATTTCATCGGGCTGCCGCGTCTGCGCGACCAGGCTGTCCATCAGCCGGCGGATCGATTCTCCCTCGTTGAGCACGGTGCAAATGACTGACGTGCGCATGAATGCCCCGGCGCGAAGTCCTGTCGAGCAACTTCAACGGCGGGTATTATACTGCGGAAGGGGTGAAGAGGCCGAGTTTCAGCGATGCGGGATGCGGCCGCTGCATCCGATGCGGGCCGCTGCCTCCGATGCAGCCACC